>JBAQGR010000827.1:0-21190 GCA_049287895.1 Desulfatitalea sp. | reverse complement strand
CAGGAAATGGCAGAACAATGATTCGGCATGGAAATCAGCGCACCGCCGAAACTTATTTAGAAGAAGGCCATGGATGTTTGGCCGCAAGCAATTTCCCGGCGGCGATCTCGGCCTATCAACGCGCGCTGGAGTTGAACCCGCAGTCCGTGGAAGCCGCTTACAATTGCGGTGTGGCGTTTCATAGGCAGGGCCATCTGGATCAGGCCATCGTGTGCTACAATCAGGCCATACGCCTGCTTCCCGGACTGGCCGAGGCGCACTTCAATCTCGCCCATGCATTATCCGAAGTAAATCGCCCTGAAGAAGCCGAAGCAGCTTATCGCGCAACGATGCGTCTTCAACCGCAAAACGCGGCGGCCCCGTACAACTTAGGCCTGCTATACAAATCCCGTGGACAATATCCCCAGGCCGTGGAAGCGTTTAATGAAGCCTTGCGCCTCCGTCCGAACTACGCCGAGGCCCATAACAATATCGGCGTCATCTGGCGCGATCAGAACCGGCTGGATCAGGCCCGTATCTGTTTCGAGCAGGCGCTGGCCATCAAGCCCGATATGGTCGAGGCGCTCTACAACCTTGGCGTCGTCCGACACAAACAGGGCGATTTCGCCCACGCCCTCGACACCTTCAGGCGCGCCCTGGAGCTGAATCCACAGTATGCACCGGCGCGCTGGTTGTATCACCTGGCGCTGCCTATCTTCTATGCCCGTGAAGAGGATATTCAAGCCTACCGTGATCGTTTTACCACCAACCTGGCGCAACTGGTGCGCACCACCCCCCTGGATACCCCCCCGATGCGCCTGAATGCTTTCGAAGGTGTGGCTGCCTTCACCAATTTCTACTTACAGTACCAGGGCCGGGACGATCTCGAACTCCAGAAAGAGTACGGGGCATTCGTGACCCGGGTCATGTCCGTCAATTTCCCCCAATGGTCTTCGAGAAAACCGATGCCGGCCATCGCGCCGGGAGAGCGCATCCGCGTCGGTTATGTCTCTTCCTGCATGTATGGCCACACCATCGGCGTTTTCCTATTGGGCTGGCTGGAAAAGCATGACCGCGAGCGATTCGAACTCTTTTGCTACCATGTGGGCGACCGCACCGATGCATTGACCGAAGCCGTCCAGGCCGTATGCGATCATTTCTACTATCTTCCCGGCCAGGTAACGGCTGCCGCGACCCAAATCACCTCCGACCGACTGCATGTCCTGGTTCACACCGACATTGGCATGAACCCGGTGACACTGCAACTGGCTGCCCTGCGTCTGGCACCGGTGCAATGCAAGGGGTGGGGCCATCCGGTCACCACCGGGCTGCCGACCGTCGATTACTACTTGAGCAGCGACTTGATGGAATCGGCCCAAGCCAGTCGTCATTATTCGGAAACTTTGATCCGACTGCCCAACCTGGCCCTGAATTATGCGCCGCCGCGCTTGCCATCCACCACCAAATCCCGGCGGCAGCTTGGCCTTCCGGAGGAGGCGGTCATCTATCTCTCCACCCAGTCGCTATTCAAGTATCTGCCCCAGCACGATGACATCTATCCACGCATCGCGGCCAAAGTGCCCGGTGCTGTGTTTGTCTTCTTGGCACATGCTGAAAAAGGGGTCACCGAGCTATTCAGCCAGCGCTTCTCCAAGGCATTTGCAACCTATGACCTGCCGGCGCGCTGCCTTTTTATGCCGCGCCTGAACCATGTCGATTTCCTGAGCCTCAATATGGCCTCCGATATCCTTCTCGACACGTTGGAATGGTCCGGTGGGAAAACCTCCTTGGAGGCTATTGCCTGTGATTTGCCGGTGGTGACCCTTCCCGGCCAGTTCATGCGGGGTCGCCACACCTATGCGTACCTGACCCGCATGGGGTTGGCTCAAACCATTGCCACCGACAAGGAGGAGTATATCCGGCTGGCCGTGCGTTTAGGCACCGATCCAGCGTTTCACGCCCAGGTAAAAAATTATATCAAGGATCACAGGTGGGTTCTCTACCGGGATACGCGCGTGATCGATGCCTTGGAAACCTTTTATCAGCAGGTTTGCTGCCCTTCGCGATTCCCGGAGAAGATGGACGCGTCGAAAAAAGGAGCAATTTCTCCGTGAGCCCTTTGTGCCAACATGAAACCGCCCTGGAGTGGCGCTCTATCTTTGAGATTGCCTGCGCCCGGCACGCCGAGGGGCGGTTGGAAGAGGCCATGCGTGGCTATCAGGAGGCTCTCAAATGCAAGCCCGACCTATGCGAATCCCATTTCAATTCAGGCCTGATTCACCTGCACCGCAAGCAGTGGCACGCGGCCATCGATGCATATCAAAAGGTCTTGAAACATAAGCCCGAATGGCCGGAGGCCCATTTTAATATGGCCCAAGCCTACGAACAGGCAGGGCTTCCTGAACCGGCCATCCAGGCTTATGGCCGTGCACTGGAGCTTAGACCGGACTATTTCGAAGCATGCTATAATTTAGGGAGTGCCCATCTGAATGCAAAGGAGTACGTCGCCGCTGTCCGCCATCTCTCACAGGCCACCCAGCAAAGGAAGGTCTGCCCCGAGGTCTACAATAACTTGGGACAAGCCTACGAGGGATTGAATCAGTTGGATCATGCCGAGCAGTGCTATGCCAAGGCCTATGCCATGGATCCATCCTTGCTGGCGGCCTGCTTCAACCTGGCCCAGCGCATGAAAGCCAACGGTCGTCTGGACGACGCTACACGATTGTACAAGGATGCCATTGCAAAGCATCCCGATTCCGCATCGGCTGTCAACAATCTGGGCAACATATTCCGGGACCAGCAGCGCTACGATGAGGCCGTCGCCTGTTACCGTCAGGTGATTGCCCTGGAACCCAACCTGGCCGAAGGTCACTACAACCTGGGCAGCACACTGCGTTTGCACGAGAGGTTCGAGGAGGCGTTAATCCACCTGCACCGCGCCGTCCAGCTACGCCCCGATTATGCCGATGCCTGGAACAATCTGGCCCTGACCTGCAAAAACATCGGCTATCTTGATCGTGCTCTGTCCTGCTTCAATCGTGCCTTGTCCATTAATCCCGAGCTGGCTGTAGCGCACTGGAACCGTTCGTTCGTTCACTTGCTCAAGGAAGACTTTTCGGCGGGCTGGATCGATTTCGAATGGCGCTTCCGCCTGCCCCAGCGAACGACCATCTATCCCTTCCAACTGGAAGGCGAGCGCTGGTCGGGTCAATCCGTACCCGATGCGACCCTATTGGTCCACGACGAACAGGGGTTGGGCGACACTCTCCAGTTCGTGCGCTATCTGCCACTGGTCAAGGCGCGCTGCCGCCGGGTCATTTTGGAAACGCGGGCGGAATTGGTAGATCTTCTGGCACGTCAAGGCGGTGTGGACCAAATCATCATACGTTCGTCTGATGGAAAACCGGCGGCCACCTATGACTATTATGTGCCCTTGATGAGTCTGCCCGGCATCTTCCACGCCACCGCTGAAACTATCCCCTCCGAAGAATCGTACATTGTCGCCGACAGCCGCAAAACCGAACGATGGCGGGCCAAACTGCCCTCTTCCCATCTGAAGGTCGGCCTGGTTTGGTCCGGCCGGCCCCAACATACCAATGACCGGAACCGTTCGTGCCGGCTGAGCGATCTTCGACCGTTACTTGAAATACCCGATGTCCACTTCGTGGGGCTACAAAAAGGAGCGGCCGCCGAGCAAAGCGCCGATCTGCCCGTGGGAATTCATTTTGTCAATTTGGGCGACGATCTGAAGGACTTCAGCGATACGGCGGGCCTTTTGGCCCATTTGGATTTACTGATCGGCGTGGATACCGCCGTGGTCCATCTGGCCGGGGCCATGGGTAAACCAACCTGGGTCATGATTCCCTTCATCCCGGATTGGCGCTGGGGTATGCATCGTGAGGATAGTCGCTGGTACCCGAGCCTGCGGCTCTTTCGCCAGAAGCGTCCCAAGGATTGGGGCGGAGTCGTGGAGCGTATGCGGCGTGATTTGCTCGGTGAAGTGCATCAACCCAAAAGGTAAAAGATTCAATTATAGATTTAACTTAAATCGTCATCTTGCATAATATAATAGGATTATTTTAGATGCCAACCAGCCCATATGTCCATATCCAAACCTTTGTCAATTATTTGATCGAAACCAGGCCGACCTCAATTCTCGACATCGGCCTGGGAAATGGCAAACTCGGTTTCGTGGCCCGGGATCTGTTGGACGTAATGCTGGGAGAAAGATATCGCCGCGAACAATGGCAGGTGCGTATCGACGGCATCGAGGTGTTCCCGGATTATGTCCAGAACCATCAGCGGGACATTTACGACCACATCTATATCGGCGACGCTTTTGAAACGATTGCCCAGTTGGGAAACTATGAAATGATTATCATTGGCGACGTGCTCGAGCACTTTGAAAAACCCAAGGCGTGGGAATTTCTCGATCGCTGCATCGCCCATACCGACGGGCATCTGATTCTCAACCTGCCCCTTGGATCGGAATGGGAGCAGCCGGCCATCTACGACAACCCCTTTGAGCAGCACCGCTCGGTGTGGAGCTGGTCCGACCTGGAGCCCTTCACCTGGCAATACAAATTCTTCGACATCTTTCCGGGAAAGTATTCTTGCCTTTTGATTCGCAAGGATGACTACATCGCCTACAAAATCGGTCAACTCCATCTCAGGACTTGATCAGAGTAATGCCTGATTAATGTATTTGATCGTTCCGATGTCGGTGGTCGCTGCTTTGGCGCCGAACACCTTGAAACCAGTCAATAGCAGGTCCACGGCGCGCCGATCTTGGTCGCTGTGGTACTCGAGCAGAATGACACCAAAATATTTCAGTCGTGATTGAAGCCCCCTCAGGATCTCCACCTCGCACCCCTCGGTATCGATTTTCATGATATCGATGTAATCCAGGCCGATGGCCGTAAATGCCTCCATAGCATCGACAACGCGCACATCGACGCACTGCGATGGATGGGTGGGCATGCGCTTGATGGAGTTTTCCCCGGTGTTCTCCGGATGAAGCGTCATCTGGACGTTGGCACTTTTAGCTCCTAAACCAAAGGGATGGATATGAATACCGGTCAATGGACCGATATTGCTTTTCAATAACTCGACTGTGTTAGGCGCGGGTTCGAAGCAATGGATGGTACTTTCGGGCCTTATCGATCTTAAATAGAGTGCAAAAAGGCCGACGTTGGCGCCGATGTCAACGGCCACCAGAGGGCCCGATGGCAAAAACCGGCGTGGAATGTCGTACTCATGCCGGTGGAAAATATTTTCTATGCGAAAAAGCTCGTTGCGTGGCAGCTTCACCAACATCTCGCCATGCAGGGTCTGGATGTGGACGCAGGCCAAGGGGGATGGATAGACACTGGGCGTGTTTTTGGCCTTTGCAGCCATGGGTTTAAACATCGAGGAGCTCCATTAACCGTCGGGCACTTTGAGCCCAGGTGAATTTTTTCAAATCCATTCCAGCTTGCAGGCCGAACTTCTGTGTCTCCCGACGATGATGGTAGGCGTACTCCAAACGGGCTACAATTTCATCCAGGGAGGGCTCCTGCCACCGGGCGATCAGCGCACCTTTGCCATCCTCCAGATTGAACGGCGAAAGCCGAGTAAGAAGGAGCGCATTCCGGTCATTGACGATATCCTTATGGCCGCTGGCATTGGAAACAATCACCGGCTTGGCGCAGGCCATGTACTCCATGAGCACCAGGTTGGTACCCCCCTCGCAGCGATTGGGGAAAAGGCCGATGTCCGAGCGGCCGAACAGATCCCGTTGCAAGCCCTGGGGCATCAGCTCGCAGGTGACGATGCGGCTGCTGTCCAACCCATTGTCTTCGTAAGTGCGCTGCATGGTGTGGAGCCAGCTCTCCCCTTCGCGATGCTCGAAGCGGATGTGCGGCGAGTAGCTCATCAATCGCGTGGAGGACGGCCAAAGATTATACCAGCAATTGACCAGCCACACGTCCGGGTATTTGTCCTGCATGATCTTGACCGCCCGCAGCACCAGGTCCTGGCCTTTGCGCAGCTCGAACTTACCGCCGGAAAAGATCACGAACCGCTCCGGATCGGATGGATCGTCGATGGGGTAAAAAAGATCCGGATCTATGCCTTGAATAAGAACATCGCAATTATGGATGCCCTTTTCGCGCATGCGCTCCAGACACCAGGTGGATCCGCCCAGCACCCGCTCATATCGCGCGGCATTCTCCCTGGATCGATCGGTCAGTTCGTTCTCGAAGAAAGTGTACCCGAAGTTGCGCTCGGCCCGGGCTTTGGGGAACATGGGGTCGAAATCCACATTGGTCAGGGCTTGGAATAGCGTCCCCTTGAGGGCTGAATTATCAGATGAGCCGTCGGACGAATCGAGCACTCGCACAGGTCGAATTTTCGTAAGCTCCTGAATCAAGTAACGACTGCACACTCCCCACCCATACCCATCGCCCTGAACCAGCCCGAGATATAACGCCGCAGGGGCTTTGCGCGTCCGTGCCGACTCCGGCCGCGGTGAGCCCCGATCAGACAATGATGATGGAGGTGGCACCGGCCGGAGAGCATTCCAGTGCGCCATAATCCGCTCGACCAAAGCTTGACCTTCGGCGTGTTGGCGTAGCATGGTCAGCACGTTTTCGAAATCGTCCCTGCGTATACAAGGAAGCCTGACCTTCTCGAACTCGATGTACATCATGGCAAAGTGATATTGAGCCTGAACATTAAAAGGGTACTTTCCGGAATGGATCGTTCTTGTTAAAAAATCATAGTGTTTGGAAAATTCTTGAGTTTCGCCGTATATATAACGATAAAGAAGAGAACGTGCCAGCATGAGATGTGCCTCGGTGTTCTCAGGCTCCAATTCAAAGCATCGCCGAAAGCAGTCGATTGCCTCCATGGGACGGAGCCGGATGCCGTATTGATTCTTTTTATCCCAAAAATAGCGGCCATGGGCCATATAGGTCAGCGCGTCTCCATCCGTCAGCTTGCGGCACTGCCACAGCCAACTCCAGCCAACCGACGGGTCTGCATGGTAATCAGGAGAGTATAGGTGGGAACCGATGCCCATCTGTAGGATTACGGCGAAATTGTTGATCATCAAAAACTCTCTGAATGCGTCACCCTCAAAAAGGTCTGGATAGAAGAGTCTAGGCCAATGGTGGACCAATGTGTGCGGCGTGCTGGCAACAAACAAACCGCCGGGCTTCAATATGCGCTGAATCTCCTCGATAGTGTATTGTGGCGCGGCAAAATGTTCGAACACCTCCATGGCGAAAACAGTGTCGATGGATTTGTCGTCAAACGGCAAGGCATCTCGGTCCGCTTTGTGGAGCTGTATGGGGAGTCCCATTTTTTTGCAGCTATTCAGTGCGGTCTCCGACGCATCCAGCCCAAACACCTTGTTCTGCTTGTCTAAATAGCGAATCAATCCTCCGGCCCCACCCACCCCTATTTCCACGATCGATTTGCCCCGAACGCCGTTAGGAAAAATCTTGGAGAGAATGTAATGGCTCCGCACTTGATCGACATGAGTTGTTTGTTCCCCGGCCCGCCAGTATTCTTTATAGAAATCGATCGCATCGGAGGTTAGCGCCTTGGAGTGCGCTCCTGCAATTTTGATAAAGCTCATTGGGTCATCCTTGTGGAGTCATTTTCTTGGCGGCCCCAAAGCAATCCGTATGATTGATAATTAGCATTTAAAATCAAAATATTTATTAGGTTAGGACTCCTTAAGAACATATCGAGCGACGGCGGTTTCTCGGCAATTGCCAACGAAAAGGCCTCCTTAATCACCTATTTCCAATTTCCATGCCACAGCGCGGCACCCCAGCAAGCACAATGCACAATAATACCGCAAAATATTTGGCATGAATTTAGCTTCTACTACCCCCAGGAGGAATCGACAATGCCCACGAGCCCCTATGCCCATCTCTATTGCTATATGCTGTATCTTGAAGACACCCGTCCTAAATCCATTTTGGATGTGGGTTTGGGCAACGGAAAACTCGGCTTCATCGCCCGTGACTTTTTGGATGTAATGCTCGGCGAACGATACAAGAAGAACGAGTGGCAACTGCGTCTGGATGGCATAGAAGCCTTCGCCGAATACATCCAGGAGCATCAAAAGGCAATTTATGACCAAATCCATATCGGTGATGCCTATGACATCATCGATACCCTGGGTACCTATGATGTGGTGGTCATGGGAGATGTCCTGGAGCATTTCGAGAAGGAGAAAGGTTGGCGCTTGCTGGACAAATGCTTTGCCCACTCGGACAAGGCAGTTATTTTGTTTGTTCCTCTGGGCAAGGGCTGGGTTCAACCGGCGATATACGGCAACCCTTACGAAACCCATCGCTCTTGCTGGGAACCGGATGAATTCCTGCCCATGAGCAGCCAACACGAATTGTTTCCATACAAGCCCGGCCCTTATGGCGCCTTTTTGATCCCCAAAAGCAATTATGTGGAACATCGCTGCCAGATGTTGAAGCACACCCCCTTTTCCCCGCAACCAGGTGATGTGCCAAACAATATTCGCAGACGCTTCAATCTCACCCGCGACCGAATTCAATCCGTCGATTTATCGTTACTGGCACGACATACGGCCAATGCGGAATACCGGGGCTATTTTCTCGATACCCAATTCAAGGAGCATTACCGGCTTCTCGCCTATCTGAGCACTTTATATAAAAAACAAACCATCTTCGATGTGGGCACCCTGAAGGGATATTCCGCCCTTGCCCTCTCCTATAATCCGGCCAATCAGGTTGTCTCATATGATCTCGAAGATTTGAAAGAACTGCACCACAGGGAAGAGTTGACAACGATTGAGTACCGCATCGGAAATGTGCTCGAAGATCCGCGTCTGCTCACGGCGCATTTGATTTTGCTGGACACCTATCATGATGGTACTTTTGAAGCGAAATTCTACAACCACCTGAAAAACAATAGATACAAGGGCCTGCTCCTTCTAGACGATATTCACCTCAATTCACACATGGAAAACTTCTGGAACCACATCGAGGAACCCAAGGAAGAGGTAACCGACTTGGGACACTGGTCAGGCACCGGCCTGGTGGACTTTGCCATCGCCCCTCAGTGAAGGATTTTCTTAACTCTATTGGAAGGCACTTCGAATACGGTTCAAGAAATATTCGGCCCGATGAGTGGTTAGGTGCTTGTTGATCAATTGAAGACGACCTTCGCAGATAAATTCTTTGGTCTTCTCCTCATCCGCCAGAAGCCGATCGATTCCCCTGTGTAGCTCGTCGATGGCGTCAAAACGCAAGATCGATTGATTGTCCCTGAAATCGTCCGGAATGAAAAGCGGCATGCGCGCCGAGGCGTGTATGGCGTTGCAGGCGGCATTTTCCCAGAAGCGGAAGGTGTCATACCCGGCGCCGGCCAGGGAGAGAACGACCCGGCACTGCTGGAGCCGACGGTAGTATTCGTCCCGGCCCATGCGCCCCTCGGGTAACGGCTGGTCGTTGGTGGGAATCGCCGTGGCTTGAAAAAGACTTTGCGGATAGTATCGGGCCAAGGCCTCCACCAACCGTTTGCGGGAACCGTCGTGGGTGCTGCCCAGAAAACCGATGGTGAAATTCTTGGGCGCGTTATCGTAGCGGGCAATCCAATCAAATACCTCTTGGGGCAACGCCATGGGCAATGGGATGCTGTAATCAGATCCGTCGGTTTCCCTGCGACATACCACGTAGGGACCTGGCGTGATTCTTTGGGGATGATCCTCTCCGTCGATTAGGACCGTTTTACGGGGCCACCGTTTAAGATGTTCGCGCATAAAAGAAAGCGCCCGCAGATCGCACACCACAAGGTCAAAATAGTCCGCCACTACTTTAGACCAGATGTCGCCGCGGTCCACCTGTCCGTCGTCGGCTGGAAACCAGCCGGAACAGCGTTGGTCCTCCGGGCATATCCCCAGACCCAGTACTCCGTCGTAAAGACAATCCTTGCGCGGAAAATCCACCACCGCCGGCCCGAGCCGTTTGCGCAAACCATGAAGCAGCAGGTCTGGCACGTAGTTCGGATATGGATGCGTTACAAAGAGAAGCTTCATGGATCATCCCATTTTCGCTGGAAACCATTTGGCAAGGAACTTTTGACGATTTGTCGCCAGCACATCGTTGCGCATCACCATGCGACCGAAATAGTGTATGGGTGTATTGTCGCGCTGACCCGATATCCCCCATTCATGCTCCCATTCAACCACAGGTACGGTATACGAACACAAACCGGCTTTCATCACCTGTACAGCCATGTCCCACTCTTCCATGAAGCAGGGGCTGTAGCGGACATCGAAAGAGAGTTTGTGCCCAAGAAAACGTTCCAGGTGAATGGCGAAAAAAAATCCGGAGACATCATGGGTGCGAATGGCCTGATCGAAGGTACCCTTTTGAAAGTATTGAATGACGCGCAAATTCTCGAGATCCAGGTAGCTACCCTGGGGTCCCACCAGAACGGCATCGGGCAGTTGGTAGAGGTACTGTTCCAAGACCATGATGGCATTGGGCAGCACGTGCAGATCGGCGTTCATGATGAAGACGGTCCGCCCCTCGGCCAGATTGATGCCCAGGTTCCAAGAGCGGCTGACGCCGGCGTTGAGTTTATTGAAACAATATTTATCGATGCGCGGATGGTTGTGCATCGCCGCGAAGACATCGGGGCTGTTGAAAATGCAAATCACCTCCCCCTCGACGGCGGAAAGGTCGTTCAACAATGTTTTGATGTTGAACTGGCTATGCGGCGACATATCCAACACGGGGATTACAAAACTCCGGGCAATAGCTGGGTCGGGCATGAATCTCCTTTCGTGATGCAACCTTGCTGCACCGCATCGATCTCTGTACACCCTACACAGCAAAAGCCACGCCAATACCGGCCGCCTGCCAACCAGTCCCAAATAACGCCATCGCATTCCGTGCCGAACGATACGAAAAAAGACCGATTTTAAAGGCTTTTTGGCGCATGTTCGCCTATTTGGGGTCGTCGATGAGCGCCGGGTTGCGCCCGCCAAAATATTGACTTGGTGGTCGCCTTTTTTCTCAAATTTCTATCGACAATTAATTGTTTATGGTGGATTTCACGCTTCATTGGCCCCTTGTAGGCAAGAGGCTCAGGGCACAAGAATTGCAAACTTGCATATGGAGTTCTTCAGATATTTTTTTGAATAGTGGTTTGGAATGAGAAAGTGCGGGTATGCGCAACCACCCGAGTGCCGATAAGACCGCGGACAGTTTCAAGGCAGCTTGTCAAAACAATTTGGGATTGAGCCATCTGGCACGGCAAGAGCATGCCCAAGCCTTGAATTGTTTTGCTCAAGCGGTTGCTTTGGACCCTGGATTGGCATCGGCGCATAACAACGGCGGGCTGGCGTTGTTGGCCCTGAAACGACCACAAGAAGCACTTAGGTGGTTGCAATGCGCCCTATCCCTGGACCCGAATTTCGTCCAAGCCCACTTGAATTTGGGCATCGCACTTCGCGATCAAAACGCTATGCAGGCGGCCTGCGATGCATTTAAATCCGTTCTTGCCATAGACCCAGGCTATGCAAAAGCCCACTTTTTTCTTGGGGATATTTCCCAATCCGAGCAAGATCTGACAGGGGCCATTGGTCACTTTCAAGAAGCGATCCGCGTCAAACCCGATTATTTGGCCGCATATAACCGCCTGGCTATCTGTCTGGCTGAAAGCGACCGGTTCGATGAAGCGATCTTCTGGCTATCCCTGGCGGCTCACAAAGCCCCCCAGAGCGCCGAAACTTTTTGTAATTATGGAAATATATTGCGCAAAGCGCGCTCTTTCCGGCAAGCCGCACAAATGTACCGTCAAGCCATCGAGCTGAAGCCAGACTGGGCCGAAGCTCATTTCAACCTTGGTTTGGTACACCTGCTGCTGGGCAATTTTGAGGAGGGGTGGCCCGAATTTGAGTGGCGCTTGCACCAATTTCCCCCGGAAAGCGGGTACCCCAACCGCCACGGATTGCCCTTGTGGCAAGGCGAATCCTTGGCGGGAAAAACCGTTCTGGTATACGACGAGCAGGGCTTCGGCGATGTTTTTCTTTTTATGCGCTATCTGCCGCAACTTAAAAAAGCCGGCGCGCACTTGGTCCTTGAAACACGCCCCGCCCTAGTCTCGATCTTCAAATCCTTGCCTCACATCGACGAACTGGTGATGCGCCATCCCTCCGTGCATCCCAATACAGCGTGTGACTATTGCATCCCCCTGGCAAGCCTGCCGGGTCGACTGGGAACCCGGTTGACAACCATCCCGGCCGATGTCCCCTACCTCCATGCCGACCCCGGTTTAATAGCGCACTGGGCCCGTCGCATGGCCAAAGGAGCATTCAAAATAGGCGCCGTGTGGTCGGGATCGAATCTGGATCCCAGCCGCAATCTGGATTTGGCTCTGCTGTCGCCGCTGGCGGAAGTAAAAGAGATTGCAATCTATGGATTGCAAAAACAACCTGCGTCCGAAGTTTCCAGAACGGTTCCGGATTGTCCCTGGATGGACAATCTGGGACCGGAGCTGCGTGATTTTTCCGACACCGCCGCAGTGATCGCCAATTGCGACCTGATTTTGGCCATCGATACAGCCGCGGCCCATCTGGCGGGCGCCATGGCCGCTCCGACCTGGGTGCTGTTACCGTGTATACCGGACTGGCGTTGGTTTCTAAATCGCGACGAGAGCCCCTGGTATCCCACGATGCGCCTTTTCAGACAGCATCATCCGGGCCAGTGGACCCTGCCCGTTTGTCGGGTTCTATCTGAATTAAGACAATTCGTAGCCCGCAAACTAACCCCATTATCTTCGCACACCACGCCAAAGGTGGCGAATCGCAAGACCGCCGAAACTTTTTACTACCAGGCGCAATCGCTTCAGCAGGACGGCCGAATCGATCAAGCCATTGATGGATATGAAAAGGCCATTGAGGCCGATCCGGCGCTAATGGAGGCGCACTATAATTTAGGCGTGCAATATTACCAACAAAGTCGCTGGACCGAGGCGGCGGCCTGTTTCCAGACCGCCTTGGCGATAGCCCCTGATTTTGCCCATGCGGCCTACAACCTGGCTGCGACCTATGATAAGAGCAATTTGCGTTCAGCAGCTATTGCCGCCTACCGGCAAACGTTGGCAATAAAGCCCACTTTCGCGTCGGCCGCCTACAACTTGGGACTATTACTCTTTGGTGACGGTCGCCACCCCGATGCCGTAGAGGCCTTTCGTAAGGCCGTCACAAATGACCCGAACCATTACCAGGCCTACAACAATTTGGGCTTGGCCTGTCACCACGCCGGTTGGTTGGATGAGGCCATCAAGTCCTTTGAAGAGGCCATTCAGATCAAACCGGATTTTGTGCCGGCTTACCATAATCTGGGCAATGTCTATATGGACCGCGACCAGTGGGATCGCACGATATATTATTACCGGGAAGCACTCGATTATAACTACCAGGACCCTATCGCACATCAAGCAATGGGCAAACTCTATTTGGAGTCGTTGGATTTTGATAATGCCCGCCTCCACTTTGAAAAGGCACTCACCCTCCAGCCAAACAACGCAGAGGCGAACTGCGATTTAGCCTATGTCTGCTTGATGCAAGAAGACTACTTGGAGGGCTGGAAACACTTACACTGGCGCTTTAAGTGCACCGATAGCCATATCCGCATTTACCCTTATAAATTCAACCTCCCTGCATGGGATGGCGCTCGTTTCGAAAATCAGACTCTCTTGGTTCACTGCGAACAAGGCCTTGGCGATACCATCCAATTCGCCCGCTTCATTCCCTTGGTCAAATCGCTGGGGGGTCAGGTTCTTCTCCAGGTGCAGCCCGCACTACAGCCTCTATTCCATGGTTTTCCGGGCGTCGATCAACTGCTTGCCCTCACCGACCGACAACCCAGCGAGCTCGGCGCGGATATGGTTATCCCGTTGATGAGCATCCCCGAGTGTCTGCGGATCACAACCGCTAAAATTTCCAACAAGGTTCCCTACCTGTATGCCGATGTCGCTAAAGCCAAACAGTGGCAATCCATCATTCATTCCCGCACGTTTAATATTGGCGTCGTCTGGGCAGGAAACCCCATACAGGTCACTAACCCGCGCCGCACTTGCAGGCCGGACGATTTTCTTTCAATTAGCAGGCTGCCCGGTGTTCGGCTCTACAGCCTTCAAAAGAACCGCGACACCTCCGAGTACGCTCATTTAGTAGATTGCGGGGCCATGATCCATTTGGGCGATCATTTAAAGGATTTCGGCGACACGGCGGCCGCCATTTCAAACATGGATCTAATCATTACGGTGGACACCTCCGTGGCCCATCTCGCGGGCGCCATGGGCCATCCGGTGTGGATACTGCTCTGCCATCGGCCGGACTGGCGCTGGGGCCTGAAGGGGGCGGGAAACGACTGGTATCCTTCGGCCAGGCTTTTTCGACAGCCGAAAATGGGTGCCTGGGAACCGCTATTTGAAATGGTTCGAGACGCGTTGGTAGAGCACATGGCGTCGTCCATCGGCAAAAAAGTTTGATTTGAGGGAACTATTTTAATGGATCCGAGTCAACTGGCAACCCAGGCCCAAGCCCACATCGATGCGGGACGTCTTGAAGAGGCGGCTGAGATCTACCGCCGCATCCTGGACCAATATCCCGGCGATGCGGATACCCACCACATTCTGGGCCTGGTCTACGCCGAACAGGCGCAATGGGGTAATGCCCGCGCGGCCATGGAAGCGGCCATCCGGCACAATCCCCGGAAAGCGATTTTTTATCGCAGTCTGGCGGACACGTGCCGCTCGGCCGGAGATGGGGCAGCTGCTCTCGCGGCCTATAAGCAAGCCTTGCAGTTCTTGCCGGACGACCCCGATACGCTGCTCAATCTGGGCAATCTGCTCCATGCCGACGGTGACCCCAAAAAGGCCATGGCCTGCTACGAAAAGATCCTTGCCACCCGACCGGACCACGCTCCGGCGCTCAATAATATCGGAAAACTTCATTATGATCAGTGTGATATCGAGTCCGCTATCAAGTGTTACAATGAGTCGATTCAACACGATGCCGGATATGCCGAAGCCCATTTCAATCGAGCCGTCGCTTTTCTATTGAAGGGAGAGTTGGCCCAGGGATGGCTGGGATACGAATGGCGTTTTAAGCGCAAAAACGCGCGACGCGTATATCCCCATCCGTTGCGCGGCCGACGATGGGACGGCTCGCCCTTCGGAGGAGAGCGCCTGCTGGTCCATTGTGAACAGGGGCTGGGCGACGTACTGCACTTTTGCCGCTATCTTCCCATGGTCAAGGCCCTGGGCGGCACCGTGATCCTGGAAGCCCAACAGGAACTTCTGCCGCTGCTCCAAACCATGCCCGCCGTCGATGAAATCGTTGCTTTCGATCCCGGCGCGCCACCGGCGACGAAATACGACCGGTACATCCCTTTGCTGAGCCTGCCCCTGCTGATGAAGACCACTCTCGATAAGGTGCCGGCCCCCATTCCCTATCTTCAGGCCGAGACTGAGCGCACGGTCCTGTGGCGCGACCGTGTGGCCACGGAGGGATTGCGCGTGGGCCTCGTTTGGTCAGGCAGTGACACAGACCCCCAACGGACCTGCCGACTGGCCGACTGGCGGCCCTGGTGGGCCAATCGACAAATCCAATTCTACAGCCTCCAGAAGGGCGCGGCGGCCGACCAGGCAGGCGCCCTGGGCGACGCTTACCCCATCGTCCACCTGGGAGAATCATTGGCCGATTTCAGCCACACCGCCGCCGCCATAGCCAACCTGGATCTGATCATCGCAGTGGATACAGCCGCGGCCCACCTGGCCGGGGCCATGGGCAAACCGGTCTGGGTGCTGCTGCCCTTCGTGCCCGACTGGCGATGGCTACTCCAGCGGAGCGACAGCCCCTGGTATCCCACCGCTCGCCTTTTCAGACAAACCAGGGCAAACGACTGGTCTCAGGTCATCTCCGATGTGGATGCGGCCCTGAGCGCATTGATCAGCCAAATGGGAGGTAACGCCGTCGCACCCGATCCAGAGCGTAGCAAAACTTTTCCCATGGCCGGCCCACAGGCTCGGGCGCATTTCGAAGAAGGCCAATCGAAAGCCGATTCGGGCGATCTTTCCGGAGCGGTCACCTCGTTTCAACAGGCGCTCAGCGCTCATCCCGGATGGGCCGAGGCCCACTTCGAATTGGGCCGCGCCTACCATTCGCAAGGTCGCTTCGACCAAGCTATTGCCGCCTATCGCGCGGCCAGTCGCCTGGCACCTGACATGCAGCCGGCCTATACCAACCTGGGGTTGGCCTACTACCAGAGCGGCGACTTGGAACAGTCCGCCTCGGCTTATAAGCAGGTCATCGGTCTGCACCGCAACCTGGCCTTGGTTTTCAATAACCTGGGCGTCGTGCGCGAAGACCAGCGGAATATCGAAGAGGCCGTGGCCTGTTACCTGTGTGCGTTGCGCATTGACCCTACTTATGCCGACGCCCACTACAACCTGGGCAACATCCACCTGGCGCGCCATCAATTGGAGCAAGCCTTAGCCTGTTACACCCAGGCATTGCAAAGCGATCCGCGCCACGTCAAAGCCCACGGAAATCTGGGGCGCGCTTACCACTTGATGGGCCTGCTGGACCAAGCCATGGATTGTTACAATCGAGCCCTTTCCATAGACTCCGACAATCCGGAAGCCCACTTGAACCGAGCGGTGACCCTCCTGCTGATAGGTGATTGGGAGGCGGGTTGGAGCGATTACGAATGGCGATTTCAATGCCATGACTGGAAACGCACCTACCCCCATCGACTTTACGGCCAGCGCTGGCAAGGCGAAGCGTTCAAGGGGCAAACCCTGCTGGTCCACAGTGAACAGGGAATCGGCGACGCCATTCAATTCGCGCGCTACCTGCCCATGGTCAAAGCACGCGGCGGCCGCGTGATCTTCGAGGCACGCCGCTCGCTGATGAGACTGTTCGCCTCTTTAACGGGCGTGGATGAGTTGATCGAGCTTTCCGCGGACAAGCCACCCTGCGCCCACTACCACGTCTATGTCCCGCTGGGCAGTTTGCCCGCCATCTTCAAAACAACGCTTAATACGGTGCCAAACGAAGAGCCCTATATCAAGGCCGACCCGGCCAAGGTGGCGGTGTGGAAGCGACGGTTGCCGGCCGAAGGATTGAACGTAGGCCTTGTGTGGGGCGGCAACGATACCTACAAAGAGCGCAGTTGCACCTTGGCCGACATGGCGCCTCTGGCCTTTGTGAAGGGCATCCATTGGATCGGTCTGCAAAAGGGGCCGGCCGCGGCCCAGGCCCGTCCCGAGCTCTTGCCGCGCAATTTCAAGGTGGATAATTGGGGGGAAGCGTTCGAAGATTTCAGCGATACGGCCGCCGCCGTGGAGTGCCTCGATCTGATCATCTCCATCGATACGGCCGCGGCCCATCTGGCTGGCGCCATGGGCAAACCGGTCTGGGTGTTGCTGCCGGCGGTTCCGGACTGGCGCTGGCTGCTGGAACGCTCCCAATCCCCCTGGTATCCCAACGCCCATCTCTTCCGCCAATCCAGGGAGGGCAACTGGAGCCGCGTCATCGCCCACATGTCCGCCTCGCTGGAGCAGTGGCGCAAGACCCAGCTCAGCCAATAGGTGGCAGGCTCACCCCTGCTCCTGCTCTGCCAATCGAAAGATGGTCTTGATGGCTTCGTCGCTGAAATTGCGTCTCAGTTGCAGGTGCACGGAATATTCATCCAGGGGATGGTTCTGCACCCCGTGGACCAGCCCGGTCAAGGCCACCACTTGTTGCTGGCCGCCGGATGTCAGCGCTAAGCGCACCCCAAGGGTCCGGCCCACCAGACGGCGCACGGCTTCCGGGCTTCTGGACTGGAAGTAAAAGGAGAGACCGCACTTGGAGATATCCCAAAGCTCGGCGGTGACCGCGCGCTGCATGGCCGCGGTGTCATCGGGGGTCAACACCTGAAACGAAATTTTGGTGTTCAAATTGATTCGTTTGTAGGCACGCCGGTCGATCCCCTTTTGGCGCAACCATTCGAAGATCTTGCGGCCCGAACCGCAAATCTTTTGAAGATGCGTTTCCAAAAGGGGGAACTGGATTTTAATGCCGTCCAATCTGTCCCTTTCCAGGTAGCTCACGTGTGTTTTGGATAGGGCCGTCAAAGAGGCCGTGCAAACGTTGATGGAGAAGAAGGTATCTTCTCCGACCGTCTCCCCGGCACCGATGGTGTGGATCAATGCCTGGCGCTCCTCCCTCTCGTGGGTTATTTTCAACTGCCCTTGATTGATCAGGTAGAGCCGGTCATTGGGTTCACCCTGGATCATCACTTTCTGCTCGGCTTCCAGCTTTTGTTCCTTTAAGGCGAAAAAGAAAGCATTGGCCTCCTCGGTGGAGAGCCCATTAAAGAAACGCGCCCACAGCTGTCGTCTATCGGGAGTCAAGGCCCTGACCTTTTCGGCCTCGATTACTTCGTTGACTTTTATAATGGCCCCCAAGGCCATGCTGTCCACTTCGTACAACTGATCGCGGAAACCATCCGCGCGTTCGAAGTCTTGGTTGCGGGCGCAGGCGATAGCCATTTGGCAAAGCAGTTGAACGGCTTCGTTGGTCTTGCCGTTCCGGATCAGTTGATTCAAGCGGACTTGTTCTTGTTCGGGCGCCATGTGCGTTGTCATTGTTTCACTCACAATAGGCTGTCGGTCTGTTTAAGAACAGGCTCACTTCTCGCCTTGCGCAACGATCGGCTTGAAGGGGTTGCGTGCCTTTCAGAGGGCCCTCAAGCGGATTCTATTGTATTATCGGACGATTTGACGTCCGCTTGAGTGGTTTCAAGCTTTCCGGCGCACTGGTGGAAGACGGCGGTCCGGCGCGGTGGATTTTCCTGCCATTGTGTGCGGTGCGCGCGCCCTGGGAGATCCGGATAAAAGGATTATTCCATAATTTCGAATCATATTGTCAAGTTAAAAGTCAGCAAGTCGCGCTGAACCATGTGGTTACACAGGGTGAGACCCAGAAGGCCAATGCTCTCGCCACTTCTTACGCACCGCTTCAACGTCGCGCAGGCTCGCGGCCGCAACGAGTTCCCGGGCATAGGCCTCGGATTGATCGAGGGTCACGGCGCCGATGGTGCGCTGTACCAGGGGCAGGAATTGAGGGTCCACGCTCAGACGACGTACGCCGATACCGATGAGAAAATAGACGAACTCCGGATCGTGGGCCGTCTCGCCGCAAACCGAAAGCGGCTTTGCAAGCAGATTCACGCGTTCCACAATCCGGGCCAACGCCCTGAGGATGGAGGGGTGGAACGGCTGGTAGTAGCTGGACACGTTTTCATTGGTGCGATCCACGGCCAGCATGTACTGGATAAAGTCGTTGGTGCCGATGGCGAAGAAATCGGCGGCTGCGGCCAACTCATCGATGATCGTCAGTACGGAGGGCATTTCGATCATGGTGCCGATGGCCGGCCGGGTGTTGTGTTCGAGTTGTTCGCGCGCCAGATCGGCCATGGCATCGTACACGGCCTGGCGGGCTGCTTCGAACTCATCCAGGGAAGAGATCATGGGAAACATGATCCCCAATTTTTCGGTCCGGGCGCCGGCCCGCAGAATAGCCCGCAGCTGCTGATCGAACACATCGCGGTGTTTGAGTAGAAAACGGATGGAACGCAATCCCAGTTCGGGGTTGGCCTCCTGGGGCAGGTTCAGATAGGGCAAGATCTTCTCGCCGCCGATATCCAGGGTGCGTACGCTAACGGGCCGGTCGCCCATCTGCTGAAACAGTCGGTCGTAGACCAGACGCTGCTCTTCTTCGGAAGGCAATACCGTGCGTACGATAAATGGAAACTCGGAACGATAGAGCCCTACCCCTTCGGCCTTGAGATCTCGAGCCAGCGTCAATTCGCTGAGCAGGTTGATGTTGGCCAGCAGGTGCACCCGCGTGCCGTCACGCGTGAAGGTTTCCGGATGCATGGCAATGGCCTCCGTCGCCGTCTCCCGCCGCACCCGGTTGCGCTCTTCGAACTGCCGGCGCACAAGCTCCGATGGATCGATGTAGATATTGCCCAGCTCGGCATCCATCAGGACCGGTGTTTCATTGGGCAGTTGCAAAAGTCCGCTTTGCTGGCAGATAATCATGGGGATTTTCAACGATCTGGCCATGATCGCGACATGCGAGGTAGTACCACCGCTGACCAGAATGATGCCGGCCACCGTCTCGGAGGCCAACTTGAGAACATCCGAGGGGTAGAGCTGTGAAGCGATGACGATATGCGCATCGATGGGGCTCTTGCCCTCTCCCTTTTCCTTGCGCAGATTGAATAGGATACGGCGGGCGAGATCTTCGATATCCAGGGACTTTTCGCGGATGTAAGGATTGGCGCTGTTCTCGAACAGGACGATGAACTGACGGGCCACGTCGCGAACCGCGGTGGCCGCAGGCAGGCCCTGGCGGATGAGATCCACGATTTGGCGATCGAAACGCGGATCTTTGAGAATCATGTAATGGGCATCAAAAATCAACGCCGCACTTTCGGGTAAACGCCGCACCAACTGCTCCTGGAGTTGTTTAAGCTGATCGATGGTCGCCTGTAAAGCGCGCTGATACTCCTTGGCCGAAGCATGAAAGGCATCGTCGGACACATCGGCCATCAGTGGGTCCCCGGATTTCAGCGCCACGGCCGGTGCCAGGGCGAAGCCCGCGGCCGTTGCCTTGCCTTTGATAAACCGCAGCTCTTCGATAAGGCTCTGAGCGCTCAGGGCCTTGGCCGGTTGGCGCAGACCGATCATCAGTTTGGCGTTGGCCACGATTCCGGCCAGCTGGGCGGCGATGGCCCGCAAGGCCATCACATCTGCGTCATCGAAATAGTTAGGCTGCTGGTGTTGGACCACCAGCACGCCGATCTTTTCAATACCCCGATGGATCGGTACTGATAAAAAGGAGGAGTAGGGCTCTTCGTGGGCCTCTTCAAAAAATTTAAAATGGGGGTTGTCGCAGGCGGCCCCGTCGCACAAAGGCGCCATGCGCGCCATGGTTGTGCCCACGAGGCCCTCGCCGATGGGCATGCGGATGCGATCCACGGACGCGGGGTTGAGTCCCTGAGTGGCCTTGAGCACCAACTCGCCGGTGCTGTCGTCGAGCAGATAGATCGACCCCACATCGGCATGCAAGTGGGAAGCGACGCTCTGGACGACCTGCCGCAAAAAGGTG
>JBAQGR010000826.1:0-2668 GCA_049287895.1 Desulfatitalea sp. | reverse complement strand
GCAAAGAGCATGAAACTATCGATATCGTCCAGATCCATGGCCCGGCCCTGGGGTGCGTCGCGGATCGTCTCGATGGGGATTTCCAGGGTATGCCAACCGGGGTCTAGGGTGAAGGCGCGGTTGAAGCGGTCGGCGTAGTGATACCCCCGTTGGTTATGGGCTTTATCGTTGACGCGGCAGGTCAACACGATCGGGTCGAGATCCGGGTTGTAAAGCTCGATGCACAGAAACCTTTGCCCGCGCCAGTCGCGCGGAAAGAAATTCATTCCGGCGCCGCTGTAAGTCTCGGTTCCCAGATCGACGCGCAGCGACGCATCGCCCAGACGGTGGATGCTTCGGTCGATTTCAAAATGGGCGCTGCCCGACCAGCGCTCGCGCTCGAAGGGGGTTTCGAAATCGCTTAGGACCGGGAATTGTCGCCAGGCGATGAATTCATCGATGCAGGCCCGGGCCATGGGGGCTGCCTCCAAAAGGATCAAGGCGACGACTACCGTTTTCAGGGCCGCCCGTCCGTAATTCTTCAGGCCTTTCGGGCCAGGCGCCCCAAAGGCCAGCGCGGTGGACGCGCCTAGTAGATCCTTGCGCAGGTCGAGCCAGCTGAAGGTGCGGCCCACAAGCAGCTGGAGTATTTCGACGGTCCAGCCAAAGGCACCCATCAGAAGAAGTGCAATGAGCAGTTGTTGAGCGAAAGGGCGGCGGGCCAAAACCTTCCAGCGCGTGACCAGCAAATAGGCGAAGAGTCCGAAAGCGGGCAGATGGCCGAGATCCCAGAGTCGGTCCAGGGAGCGGACCCCGAATTTCCCCTCTCCGGCAAAAAGAAGTATTATGCAAATAATCGCCGTTGCCCAGAGCAGGAAAGCGGCTGTCCGCGATCGCATCGCGATCATGTGCCCAACGGCTTGATCAGGCGGATCGCCACTACTTCGCCCCGGGCGCACACCTGGCCTTTGGAAGAGAGGGTGACCTGCACGACCACCTTGCGCTCACCGACCTCCTTGACCCGGCCGCGCAGCTCCATGGGTGCATCGATGGGTGTGGGCCGCAGGTAGTCGACATGCAAGGAAGCGGTGACAAAGCGAATCTCCGGTCCCATGGGGCGTCCGGCCGCGCGATAGGTGGCGGCCGCGGCCGTGCCGATGCCGTGGCAATCGATGACCGAGGCGATCAGGCCGCCGTAGACATAGCCAGGCATGGCCGTATGATAGGCTTGGGGAGTAAAGCGGCACACCGATTCATCGCCATCCCAATAGCTTTTGATCTGCAGCCCGTCGGGGTTGAGCCGGCCACAACCATAGCAGGCGCTGTGTTCGTCGTTGTAGTAATCCTGAAAGGCATTGTCGGTCATGGCGGCTCCTTGGTTGTTGGTTTTTAACTTTTAGCGAAAGCGTCCATGGACTCCCGGTCGCGCAACTGCCCAATTTATAGACAGGCCACCGCGCGGGTGTCAATGAAATCTCCCTCATCCGTTGGGACAAAAAAAGCTCCGTTCACGTCGCTCCTTATCCGATAAGGAGCCGCCGCAAACGGAGCTGCGGTTCGATTGCCGGGCGCGATGCGCCTAAAACTGCGACTCTTCGGTGGAACCCTTGAGCGCTGCCACCGACGATTGGCCTTCGCTGATGCTGTTCAGGACCCGGTCGAAGTAGCCGGTGCCCACGAACTTCTGGTGCGTGGTACCCATGTAGCCGTCTTCTTTGCCGTGGGCGAATTCGGTTTGCTGGAAGCGCGAATAGGCGGCCATGCCATCCTTTTTATAGCTGTGGGCCAGGTCGAACATGCCCAGGTTCAAGGTGTGGAATCCGGCCAGGGTGACGAATTGGAATTTGTAGCCCATCTTGGCCAGCTTTTTCTGGAAATTGGCGATCATCTCGTCATCGAGGTTGGCCTGCCAGTTGAAAGAGGGCGAGCAGTTGTAGGCCAGCAGTTTGCCGGGGAACTTGGCATGAATGCCTTCGGCGAAGTGCCGGGCTTCCTCGATATCGGGCTTTTGCGTCTCGCACCAGATCATGTCCGCATAGGGTGCATAGGCCAAGCCCCGGGCGATGGCCAGCTCGATGCCGCTCTTGATGTAGTAAAAGCCTTCGGACGAGCGCGGCTGATCGAGGAGAAAAGGCGTGTCGCGTTCGTCGATGTCGCTGGTGAGCAGACGGGCCGCCTCGGCATCGGTGCGCGCCACCAGGACCGTGGGCACACCGGCGATATCGGCGGCCAGGCGCGCGGCGATCAGCTTGGTGATAAACTCCTGGGCCGGCACCAGCACCTTGCCGCCCATGTGACCGCATTTTTTGGCCGAGGCCAATTGATCTTCGAAGTGAACACCAGCGGCGCCGGCCTCGATCATTTCGCGCATCAGCTCGAAGGCATTGAGCGGCCCGCCGAAACCGGCCTCGGCGTCGGCCACGATGGGTGCATACCAGTAGGGGCCTTTTTTGAGGCCGTCCAGCACCTGGATCTGATCGGCGCGGCGCAGGGCATTGTTGATGCGCTGTACCACGGCCGGCACGCTGTTGGCCGGATAGAGGCTCTGGTCCGGGTACATCTGGCCGGCCAGGTTGTTGTCGGCCGCCACCTGCCAGCCGCTCAGGTAGATGGCTTTCAGTCCGGCCTCCACCTGCTGGACTGCCTGGTTGCCGGTCAAGGCGCCCAAAGCCGGGATGAACTCTTCGGT
>JBAQGR010000825.1:0-1591 GCA_049287895.1 Desulfatitalea sp. | reverse complement strand
CCGGGCATGGTCGGTCAGGTAACCGCCATCAATCCGGCCATCATCCACACCTTGACCCGGGATGGCTTCATTCCCATCATCGCGCCCATCGGTGTGGGCGAGGCCGGCGAAACCTACAACATCAATGCCGACCTGGTGGCCAGCCACGTGGCCATGGCCTTGAACGCCGGGCGTTTGATTCTGATGACCGACGTGGATGGCGTGCTCGACGCCCAGGGCCAGTTGATCTCTTCCATCGACGCGGAGACTGCCCAGGAGATGATCGCCCAGCAGAAGATCACCGGCGGCATGATTCCCAAGGTGGAATGTGCATTGGAAGCCTTGAAGGGCGGCGTGAAAAAAGTGCCCATCATCAACGGCAAGAAGCGCCACTCGATCTTGTTGGAATTGTTCACCGACCAGGGCATCGGCACGGAAGTGACGATAAGATAAGGTAACGTAAAAAGAGAAGATTAAATACTATGGACATCAAACAGACCGCCGACCGACACATCGCCAACACCTATGCGCGCTTTCCTTTGGCCCTGGTCAAAGGGCAGGGGTGCACGGTGTGGGACGACCAGGGGCGATCCTACGTGGATTTCATCGCCGGCATCGCCGTGTGCAACCTGGGCCATAGCCATCCCCAGTTGGTCGAAACGCTGACCGCCCAGGCCCGCACCCTGTGGCATGTCTCCAATCTGTACTACACGCAACCCCAGGCTGAACTGGCCGCCTGGCTGACCGCCCACAGTTTCGCGGACCGGGTTTTCTTCGCCAACAGCGGCGCCGAAGCCAACGAAGCAGCCATCAAACTGGCTCGCAAGTACTTCAAGGACCACGGCGCGCCCGGCCGCTACCGGGTGGTCAGCATGAAGCAGTCGTTTCACGGCCGCACCATGGCCACCTTGTCGGCCACCGGCCAGGAGAAGGTGCGCAAGGGCTTCGATCCCATCCTGGAAGGCTTCGATTTCGTGCCGTTCAACGACATCGAGGAGTTGAGCTGCGCCATCGGGCCCGCCACCTGCGCCGTCATGCTGGAACCGATCCAGGGCGAGGGCGGGGTGGTGATCCCCCACAAGGAGTACTTGTCTCAGGTGCGCCAGTTGTGCGACGAAAAGGGCTGCCTGCTGATCTTCGACGAAGTGCAGACCGGCGTGGGCCGCACGGGCAAACTCTTTGCCTATGAGCATTTCGGGGTTGCGCCCGACATCCTGACCTTGGCCAAAGCATTGGGCAACGGCCTGCCCATCGGCGCCATGCTGGCCACCGAACGGGCTGCCGCGGCCTTCGTACCCGGCGCCCATGCGACCACCTTCGGCGGCACGCCCCTGGTGACGGCCGTGGCCCTCAAAGTGCTGCGGCTGCTCACCGAAGAGGGGATTCTCGCCCAGGTCGAAGCAAAAGGGGCCTACCTGTGCCGCCGGCTGGAAGAGTTGAAAGTCAAGTATCCCGCCATCGTGGAGATCCGCGGCAAGGGACTGCTGGTGGGCGCCGTGCTCAACACCGCGGGTGCCCCCATCGTCAAGGCGTGCATGGCGCGGGGTTATCTGATCAACTGCGTCCAGGAGAACATCCTGCGCTTCGCGCCGCCGCTGATCATCAGCGAGGC
>JBAQGR010000824.1:0-1622 GCA_049287895.1 Desulfatitalea sp. | reverse complement strand
GGACTGGTTTGCCTCCGTTGTATTAAAAAGTCTTGCGTGCGTAAAGAAGGTCGGCTGCTACCTTGCTTAAGGTTTGTAAGACATCGAGGATTCTCTCATCCGCCAATTCATAGTAGATAAAAGGCCCCTCGCGCTCCACCGCGACCAGCAGGGATCGCTTTAACTCCTTCAGATGATGGGATACCAGCGGTTGCGACAGATCCAGTTCATCCACGATGGCGGAGACCGATTTTTTGCCGCTGCTGATCAGCAGCAGGATTCTCAACCGGTTGCCATCCGAAAGGCTCTTCGCCAGAAAGGCGGCCCTTTGAAGATGATCGTTATCCAGCCGGCACTGAGCCAAAAAATCGATCCGGACAGCCGAACCCCGTTCCGGATCTTCGTGTGATGATTTTTTTTGTGTTTTGCCCATTTGCGAAAACCTTCAATGGCAACGCGGTACACGAAATAGCATATAAATAATCGTTTATATGTTGTTTGATTCTCTGTCAACCTGAATTTCGAGTGGAACGCACTCGTGCCGGGTTAGCGGCAGCGCAGGAGCGAGGCCGATGTTGCCCTTGGCGGCTTTCAAGAAATGGCTTGACAGGGGCTGTATTATATAATAGCAATTAAGCAACTACTAAAATGGATGACGAGATGGAAAACCCCCAAGCCGAAATGTTCAAAGTGTTGAGCGTGACAACCCGCATCAAGATTATCGACCTGCTCAAGCAGCGTGGCGCCATGGGCGCGAACGAGCTGGCGGATGCGCTGGAGATCACGCCGTCGGCGGTTTCCCAGCACCTGAAGGTGCTTCGGTATGCGGGACTGGTACGCAATGAGCGCAAGGGGTACTGGCTACCCTACGAGGTGAACCCTGAGGCTCTGGCCCGGTGCCATAACTTGCTTTCAGAGGTGTGCGCCTGTGGTTGCCAGGGCACCGGGCGTGTGCGCGAAGCGGAGTTGGAGAAGGCCCCGGACAAGCTCACCTTGCTGAAGCGATATGAGCTGGAATTGCAAAAGCAGCTCGATGAGGTCAAAGCCAGGATTCAAGAGATCGAACCTGGGAAGTAGGGCCTCTTTTTTTATGATGAAATTAAGTAATTGCTTAATTGCTGACTTACTAAAACAATCTCTAATCGCCCTCCGCTTCAATACATCATAATGCGGTACCGGGCGTGGAGGAATAAGGGAAAATGATTGAGTGAAAGGAGGTGATGACGATGCCGGAAACCAAAAAAGATCAAGAAAGAGAACAGGAAAAAGCCCAGCAAATGAAGGGGGAGCAGAGAGCCGAAAAAAGGCCCAACTGCGCATGTGGTTGCACGCCGCCATTCCCAATTAAGAAGTAGCCCGGATGCCCGGAGAGCCTCCCGCTCTCCGGGCCGCCCATCCCGTGTAGCTCCAACATTGGAAAAGATGCACCTCCATGCGACTCGCTTTTGACTTATGTCAAGGCGCCTGGTACGACTTTGGCGCGATAGTATTTAGTGCCCATCCATAAATGGCTATTTTCGCCGAGTTCTGCGTTGGGCTCAAATTTTAATCCTCGAAATACTTGAATGTATTCCTGCGGTTAAAATTTTCGCCCGCCTTGAACTCGGCGAAACTATCTCATTTCTGGATGGACACTATTTAGT
>JBAQGR010000823.1:0-1869 GCA_049287895.1 Desulfatitalea sp. | reverse complement strand
TTGCTGCTCTTTGTCGGTCCGTCGGGCAGCGGCAAGACCTCCACGGTCACCCAGGCCATCGAACGAGTGATTTTCAACGATCAGGTGCTGCCTGAAATCGACTTGGACCAGAAAAAAGAGGCCCTGCTGGCCAACGAACCGTTCTGGAAAAACGTGGAAGAGGTCGACCCGGCCCTGGCCATGGAACTGGCCCGGCTCAAGCGGCTCAAGTTCTACAAGCGCCTGGGGCGCCTGCCCATCGTCCGCTGGCTCTTCAAGCGGCGGATCAGCCGCCATCTCTCGTTGTTGGAAGAGCAAGGCCTGCTGGTGGACTACGCCATGGTGACGCCCAATGACTACCAGACCGCCCTGGCCGGTGAGCCGGGCAACTATTTCAAGCGCGCCCTGGGCGATGCGCGCAGAACCTCCATCCGCCATGTCGAAGAAGCGCAAAGCGCCTTCGGCCGCGTGGAAAGTCATTCCGGTGCCGCCGAGCGCCAGCAACGCACCCTGGTCGACACCGCCAACATCGTCATCGACGAAATTATCAGCGGCAAACGCGACTGCCTGCTCATCGCCACCACCGATCAGCCCGAGCGCTTCGATGCCGCCATCTACCGGCGCTTCGTGGAAAAAGGCCACATCATCAATATTGCCGATTTCTGGAAAAATCCGGCCAACCTCAAGGAAGTGGTGCGGCTGGAACTGCGACACCACGATATCGCCGTGCGGCCCGCCGAGCCCATCGCTCGCCAGGGTCAGCCGGCATCGATTACCCCCGACGATCTGGAACGCATCGTCGAAGGGGTTTACAAAGTCTTCGATGAACGCACCTTGAAGGTGATCCCCTCCTACGTACGCAAGCTGATCCATTCCATCGTGGAGATCAAAAAGGATTTCAACAGCAGCTATCTGCGGGACCCGCTGCTCGTGCGCCATGCGTTCGAGCTGGTGGCCCAGAACTCCTACGGCGATCTGTACAAGAAGATCGTGGACCGCATGGACCGCCATGTACGCTGGGAAGAGTATGTGGGCGGCATCAAGGACATCTTCTCGGAGATGACCAACAACTGCCTGTACTACAACGTCGAAGAAGAAAAAGGCGTGGTGCTCAACGGACCGCCCGGCGGCGGCAAAACCTTTCTGGTGCGCACCTGGCTCAGCGAAAACAAGGATGTGCACGATATCGCCACCAGCGCGACCGCCCTGCAGGACCCGCTCAATCCCATTGACGGCGCCGTGGAGAACATGGAGAAACTCTTCGACATCGCCAAGATGATCGCCCCCACCGTCGTCTTCTTTGACGAAGGCGATGCCCTGGCCCCGCGACGCGGCGGCGCGGGCGGCTCGCCCACCGACAAGCTGACCAACAAGTTTCTCAACCTGATCGACGGCGAAATCCCCCTGCGCCGCGTCTTCACCGTGCTGACCACCAACCGTCTGGACATCATCGACCCGGCCCTGGTGCGCTCCAAGCGCCTCAAGGTGCTGGAAGTCTCCGGCATGATGAGCAAGGATGACATCCAGGGCATCGTCACGCTTGCCCTGGAACGTATCCCCCTGGCCGCCAATCTCTCCATCCAGTTGATCATCGAAGCCGCCCATGGGCTGTGCAACACCCCGGCCGACTATGCCGCCTTCGTGGAAAAAGCCAAGGCCCTGCGCAGCACCGAATACGAAGTACTTCTGCGCCTGCGCCAATTGCAAATCGCCGATCCGGAGAGCAAAATCAGCTTCATCAAATTCAACCTCAAAACCCTGATGGGAATCGTCGAAGCCATCGACCTGTCCCCGGCCCTGCGCAACCAGATCAAAGCCAAACCGCTGGCGATCCTCGATCACTATGACCAGATCAGCACAGGCTGCGAGCGCATTCAAACACCCGAGAAC
>JBAQGR010000822.1:0-2161 GCA_049287895.1 Desulfatitalea sp. | reverse complement strand
GCCCCTGGGCGTCGGCCCGCAGACGTGGGTCCTGGGGGGGTACACTCCGCGTGTGTGCATAGAGATGGTAGCAACCGTCGCCGAGGGTTTCCGGGCCTTCGATGAACAACGCGAGCTGGGAAGTATTACTATCCTTCTCCCCGCCGCCCACGGTGATCACCGGCAAGCGCCGCCCATCCGCGCCGATCAGCACCAGGGTCATGCCCGCCTGGTATCCGGCCGGCCGGTGGAGCTTTAGAAAGCGAGCACCGCTCGTCGTCTCCGCATCAATGCTCAGCACCATCAGGCTGTCCAGCCACACCAGGGAGGCGTCGGCCGCCACGGGTCGTGGTTGGCGTGCCAGGCGTTCGCGCAGCAAAGCGGCGATCCCCTCTTCGATGGCATCCGAGCCGCGCTCCAGATCGTTCATGAGATCGGTCATGGCTTGTTCGCGGTCGCGCGCCACAAAGGGCGTGGCCATGCCGAAATGGGTGGTGGACAGGGCCCGCAAGCGCATCATGTCGCTTACGGCGATCAGATTCTCCATGGCCGCAAATTCCGGCGGATGGTCCAGCAGGTCAGCCGCCTTGAGCGCCGCGGCGCGCACCCGGCGGCTGCGCTCGATGAGGGTCCAGTGGCGGGGTGCATCGGCCTTCTCGGCCCAGGAGTTGTAGCCGTTGAAACTGCCGTCGGCCGTATCCTGGCTGAAGTAAAAGCGGCCCACCGGCGGATGGCCGGCCAAATACTCCTTCAAGGTAGTGAAACGCACGTTGGGCAGGTGGCGGACCTCATCAATCAAAGCCCCAATGCCGCCGGTATTGGGCAGCCATTGGAGCGGCCAAGGCAGGTCGATGCCGCTCCACAGCTCCGAGTCGGCATCGTAGTTGATGAAGATCAGGGCATCGTGAGCCAGTTGGCCTTCAACCTGATGTTTACGCAGCGTCTCCACCCAGTTGCGCAGGCTGACGTGCTCCACCAGGTCGCCGATATGATAGGTGGGGATCACCACCATCTCTTCCTTGGTTTGGGGATTTTGGTAGAGGATGGGATTGTGGGCTTCGGCCATGGTCAGCGGGCGGCTGAAGAGCCGGAAGGCGTCAAAGGGGGTGCTGCTGTAGTACAAGGCCACGGCCTGGATGCCCTGTTGCTTGTAGATGGCGAAATTGCCCGGCGTGGTCATCATCTCCTGGGGCCGCACGATAGGGCTGTAGGTGCCGAACAGATCCTGGACGCCGCTCTGCCAGGGATTGGTGACGGCCCAGCGCATGGCATCGGTGAGCTCCTGCGCGGTCATGGCCGAGACCAGGCCGTTGTTGTAGGACATCAGAATGACTTCATCGCCGCTCTCTTGCACCCGCCGCCGGATGTCCGTGATGATATCCGGTGCGTAGCGCGGCAGGATCTCCTGGAGGGAGAAGAGGTTGTCGAAATCCCACACCGCCTTGACCGGCACGCCCTGGGCATTGCAGCGGTCCAGCGTGGCGATGATGTGGCGGATGACGCGGATATCTTTACCAAAGCCCGACTCGTCGTTGGTGTCGTTGCGGAACGAGTGGTAGAGGTTGACGTGAAAGCCGAAGGCAATATGGACCTGGCGGTCCGATGGCGCGGCCGGGGTCGGACGGTCGACCGCGCCCAGGAAGAGCGCTACGCCCACGGCGGCGATCAACACCCCTTTGAGGATCTGTGCAAATCTGGAGTGGCCGTGCCGGCGCATCACTGTTTTTCCTTTTCGTGGTCGTTACGGCGACCGGTGCCCCATCCCTACGCTAACCGATCCGTAACCGTTTGCTCACGAAAACCTAACACGCGCCGCAGTCAGGAGCAATGCAGCAGGGCCAAGATTGATCATTACCAAACCTAAGCCGGCTTCGTCGGAGATAAAAGCCGAAAGCAAAGAAATGATTCGGTTGTTCACTGTTGGGCGTGGGGGGTTATGATGAAAGAGCGACGCCGTCTAATGGTCCATGTGTGTCTGGTTGAAAGCTGCCAGGTTGAGATGGCGGGTCTTGCGGGTACGCACACCGTAACGCATATAAAGGATGAAATCCTTGAGGCAACCGGCGTAGCGGATGATCTGGTCGCAACCCCCGTCTTGACATTGTTTAAAAACAGCGCGTTCGGCCGCAGTGGCCTCTTGATCGGCTATGTGGATGATCTCCTGAAACGAGTGGCCCTTAAC
>JBAQGR010000821.1:0-7896 GCA_049287895.1 Desulfatitalea sp. | reverse complement strand
ACCGGCGGCTGAAACAATGGTCGTGAATTGGCGCAAAAGCCGGAAATCGAATTGTGATGGAAAAATGATCCGGGTAACGCCCAAAAAAGGCCTTCTAATTTAAGAGGAACAAAGAGCAAATTATTTTTCATATCCTGAAGTTCGCGGTCACATCAACTCATTTAGCTTTGAATGCAGGTCTAGCCAACTGTCGCTACAGCGTGAAACCCATCTACTTGGTGCTGAAATCTGCAAATTTTATTTTTAGATATCGAATTTTATATCGCAGGCTACGCTATTGTCAAGATGAAATATTTCAGAAGGGGGGGTAGTCGGATAGCTCCTCCCCCGGCTCCGGTTCCAATCGTAGCCGAAAGCAACGTCAGTTTCGGTTACCGGCTCAGTCGCTCCCACGGCTGCGGGAGTTGCGCCTGTTGAACCTTGAACCGGAATGTGAACTCCTCCAAGTAGGACCGGAGGTGGACCGGAACAATAGCGCCTTGATGGGTGCCCGGTATCCAGCGCTTGAGGAGGCTTGCAACACGATGCACACCTGGCATCGAAACATGAGCTGGATTGCCCGATGAGGAAAGCACTGTCCTCTCATGTGTGTACTTGTGTTTGGACAGGCCGTTGTACCCAATCCAGCCGTCTGTCCGGACGGTTACCCCTTTGTCCACCAGGTGACGGATGAAGTCTTGGAGATTTGCTTCAGAGGCATCTTGAATATGACGCATACGAACCCGCCCAAAACCAATCGGATGGTCTTTGGCGGCGGCAACCTTTGATTACTTACCCTTGACCTTTTCAATAAAGGCGGTGGCATCAATGATCTGGATGCCGTGAAAGTGCTTCAGGTTCCTCAGGTGGGGATCACGCGAGACAATGTAATCGGCCTTTTTCTCCAAGGCGCAGGCCAAAAACTTGTTGTCGGTAGGATCGTCAACGATCTTGTCGGTATGATAGATGTCCTTTGAAATTATCGCCTTTCTGAAAATAAGCCGGAAAAACCGCCGCACATTTTCTTCCTTGGGATTAAAGCGCTCCTTGATCCGGGGATAGCTGAGCACCCGACTGACCTCCTTGATGATCTCAAGGGAAGTGACCAGTTCAAACTCCTGCTTGATCCAAAGGTTCTGAAGTTGAGCTGACAAAGAGTCCCTTGCAAACAGCCCGCTGATAAACAAATTGGTATCGATAACCGCCCGCAGCTTGCGCTTCAAAAGTGCCATCCTTTTTGTCAGCTTGCTTTTCTGACCGCATCTACCGCTTCATCAACGATGCTTTCAATCTCATCATCCGAAATATCAGCAGCCCCTTGCCTGAACTCATCCACCACGCTGCGCATCTGTTTTGACCAAGCGGCATCGGAGCGGGATGGCATAATCTGCTCCAACTTGCTTTTGATAATCATGCTTTCCATAATGGTCTTTAAAGCCTCTTTGTCATGCGGGCTCAGCCTTGAAATCTGCTCAAGCTGAACCAAGAGTTCTTTGTCTTCAATTTTTTGTTTAACGACCTGCTCGCCCTCATCAAAGATCAGCTCATCGGTGCTGACGACCAGCGTCTTGGCGATGTTTTTAATGACCTCCAGCGTCGGTGACGACTTGCCGCTTTCATAGCGTCTCATTTGGGCGATACCAATGCCGACTTTTTCTGATAGCTCCATTTGGGTAAAGCCGCGTTCTTTTCGTAAGTGAGATAGTTTTTGTGCAAATGGCATAATTGATACCTCCGCTCGATTTTTCGGTGAGTATATAATGATCTAATTTCATTTACGAGGTTTTCCTGGCCCGATACCTTGCTACAAGTATCATATATGATGTCTATATATAGAAGTGCAACACCTACGGCTACGATACGTACCGGCGGTTGAAACGATGGCAATGAATTGGCGCAAGAGCCGGAAATCGAATTGTGCTGGAAAGAGGGTGGACTCACTCCGCATCTTTGGAGCGGCCGGCTTCATCGGCCACGACACGATCGCCCCCCTGCTGCTTGGCGATGCGGAGCCGCGCGTCGACTTGGCTGATCAGTTCGGCGGGAGAGTTCTTCCGGGCCAGGGCCAAACCGCCGCTGACGGTTACCTGCACCTGGCCTTGCTCCCATTGGAGCGCTTGCAAGCTCTCGCGAATCCGGGTTGCGGAAATCCAGGCCTGGTCGATGGTGGTGTTGGGCAGCAGGACTAAAAAATCTTCGCCCCCGTAGCGTCCCACCAGATCGATCTCGCGCACGCTGCGTCGGATCGCCTGGCCCACATCGCGCAACACCTTGTCCCCCGTTAAATAGCCGTATCGATCGTTGATCAGCTTGAAGCCGTCGATATCGAACAGCATAACGGAGAGCGGCAGGCCGTAGCGCTGCGCCTTTTTAATCTCTTCGGCCAGGCGCTGAAAAATGTAACGCCGGTTGGGCATACCGGTCACGCCGTCGATCAGCGACTGTTTCTTTAGCCGCTGGCTGGCCAACAGCAGTTGCGCCGATTTCTCCTTGATCCGGCCGTCCAGCTCCACATTGTTAAGGGCCAGCAACCGCTGTTTGTCTTTCTGGCGCATCACGAAACCCAACATCACGATGGCCAGCACGATGGTTCCGGCGGCTACCCCCAAGAAGAGAGTTCCGTGGCGGTCCCAAAATACGGGTTGCTCGTGAATGACCGCGCTGCCGGGCGGCAGCTGGGACTGATTGAGGTAGAATTGCTTCAGCTTGCGACCGTCAAACATATACTGATTGGGGCTGCGGGTCATGGGCGCAATATCCCCCACCCGTTGGCCTGAAAGGATGCGCAGGGCCATTTGGCCGGCCAGTTCCCCCTGGCGGAAGGCGGAAGTGATCATGCCACCCACGATTCCCTTGCCGAGATAGAAATCCAGCGAGCTGTAAACGGCCACCGGCGACCAGCGGGTGACCAACCGGACCATGTCGGCCGCCCGGGCGTCGTCGCTCCCCTTGTCATGATCGAACAGCAGTAAATAGATCAGATCAGCAGGCGTCAGGCCAACCAGCTTGGCCGGCAGTTCGGCCGGCGCCACGCCATCCCAGATCTCTACCTCCACCTGGGGCTCCAACAAAGTGAGCATGGTCTTCATCCCCTCCACGAGGCCCCCATCGGCCATGCCGTTGTCCACCAGGAAGATAATCCGACGGCACTGGGGATGCAACTGCAGCATGAGGCTGAGGGTGGCCTGGTGGCCGATCTGCTCGACCACGCCGGTCTCGTTCTCTTGGGCCGGGGATAACGCATCCTCTCTCGCGTTGATGCCGCAAAAGACCACGGGCACGCCGGGCGCCAGCCGGGGTGCGAATTGACGAATAAAGCGCAGGGCGTCGTCGTCCGATACAATGACCGCGTCAAAGCGGGTATCTTTCAATTTGAAGCGGTAGAAATCAGCGAGTGTCGGGAAATAGTCGGGGCCACCGTGGCGCAGGGTGTCCAGATATTCAAAATGGAGTTGAATATCCTTTGCAAAGGGAGCAAACACCGATTGGATGCCTTCGGTGATGCGGTCGGTCCACTCGCAGCCCAGGTGGTAGCTGTGCAGCACCAGCACCTTGCGCGTCTCCTGGGCATATGCATGGGAGCCGATGATCAGCACCATCAGCACTAAGGCCACGCGTCGCATGCCAATCACACCCCTTGCCGGCAATTAGAAAAACGTTTCGGTAAAGACATGGGAGCCGGGGAATCGTTCATCGACCCTACGCATCACATCCCGTATCATATCGCCGTTTCCACACAAATAAAAGTCATACTTGGCCGGCGGAAAGTGGTCGGCCAGGCAGGCATCCACTCGGCCGGCAAACGCTTGCGGGCTCTCGGTCGCCGGCAGCGGTCCGGAGAGGCAGGGCCGATAGCGGCGCGCGGCGGATGCCAGCTCCTGGCGGTAGTAGAGCGCATCGGCCGAGCGCACCCCGTGCAGCAGGTCGAACCCCTGGATGCCGGCGCGAACGAAAGCCACGAAGGGCGCCACGCCGGTTCCGGTGGCCACGAATACCGCCGGCCGCGGGGAGGGTTTGAAAGTGAAAAAACCGAAGGCCGGGGTGATTTGAAAGCGCTCGCCGGGCTGGGCTTTGGCCAGCCGCGGTGAAAACCGGCCCTGGGGGATGTGGCGCACACAGAGGGCCAACTCCGGAGCGTGCGTCGGCCCGAGCAGCGTGTAATCCCTGCGCGCCGCCGGGTCCACGAAGCCGATTTTCTGGCCCGGCAGAAATTCGAATCCGGGCGGCCGGCCGAAGCGGATCTCAAAGGTGTGCCCGGTCAACCACCGGCGGCCGGTCACCTGAACCGTGTAATCTTGCAACAGCGCTCCTCGGGTCATCCCTGCCAGACGGCATCGCTGATGCCTGCTTTTTGGTTGAGAAGACGTGCCAGGACAAAAAAATAGTCGGACAGGCGGTTGAGAAAAACGATGACCGGCGCCAGATCGTCTCTGCCGGCCGATGGGCTGTCTGAGTGCCCGGCCAGTTCGATCACCGTGCGCTCGGCCCGCCGGCAGACGGTGCGGGCCATGTGGGACCAGGCGGCCGACATATGGCCGCCCGGCAGAATAAATGCTTTGAGTTCGGGCAAGCTCGGCGTCATGGCGTCGATGAGCCGTTCGATGCGGCGGCCATAATCCGCACCGATGGGGATCAACCGAGCCTGGGTCTCGGAGGCCGGGGTTGCCGACAACCACGCACCCACTTGAAAAAGATCGGACTGGATCTGCCGCAGTTCGGCTGCGACGGAATCCACACCCGGCGCCAGCGCGCTGACCAGCACGCCGACCACTGCGTTGAGTTCATCCACATCGCCGCAGGCGCGGATGCGCGGATGGCTTTTGGGCACCCGTTCGCCGCTGAGCAGGCTGGTGTTCCCTTGGTCGCCGGTCTGGGTGTAGATTTTCATAGGAGCGCCCCTGGCTTGGGGGGCGCTTCCGCCAAGCGCTCGAACATCTTGGCCGGCGCCCCGCAAATCGGGCAGCTCAGGGGAGGCTTCTCGCCGTCATGAATGTAGCCGCAAATCAGGCAACGCCATCTCATCTTTTTTCTCCTCCTATGAGTGATGCACCCTATTTACCAGTGCGCCGGGGCCTTGGCAAGGCATGGTGGATAGTTACAGCAATTCTCGGTGAAAAGCTTTCGTTTTGGCAAAATGAGCGCAGGGGGGTGGCGATATATCTAAAAGAATTTCTTCACTATTTCATCTTTCCACTTTCATTTTTCATCCAAATTGTAATAGATTGACTTAACGCGCGTCTGTCGATTCTAATCTTTGAGGCCGTTGCGGAGTAAAACCTATGCAAGAGTTCTGGCTCTGCTTCGTACCCTTGTTCGTGGCCCTGGACGTCATCGGCGTGCTGCCGATCTATGTCTCCCTGACCGAGGGGCTCACCCCGGCCGGTCGCCGTTCGGTGCTGGTGCAATCCATCGCCACGGCCGCGGTGGTGGCCTTGGCCTTTCTGGTCTTCGGACCGGTGCTGCTGCAATTTTTGGGGATCACGGTGGCGGACTTCATGATCGCCGGCGGCAGTCTTCTTTTCGCCATCTCCTTGAGCGACCTGTTGACCGGAGAGCAAAAACGGAGCGAGGTGGACAAAGAGGAGGCCTTGGGGGCCGTGCCCCTCGGCATTCCCCTGCTGGCCGGCCCGGCCTTATTCACCACCTCGATCCTGCTGGCCAATGCCCACGGCAAGGGGCTCACCGCAGCGGCCCTGGCGGCCAATCTGCTGATCGCCGGCGGGGTTTTTGTCGTTGCCGATACGATCACCCGCTGGCTGGGACGCAACGGCACGCGTACCGCCTCCAAAATCGCCAGCCTGCTGCTGGCCGCCATTGCCGTCATGCTGGTGCGCAAAGGGGTGATCGAGGCGATCGCCTCCGCAATCCATTAATTCTAAAAATTATCTTTTACCCCCATAGGCCTGCTTCACCTTCACGCGATCCACCATGCCGCCGGCCGATAGCGGCAGCTCGGCGACGAATTCGACATACTGGGGTTTTTTGTAGCGGGCGATGCGCCCGCCGACAAAATCGATCAGCTCCTGGGCCGTCAGGGTTTGGCCCGGCTTGAGGCGGCAGACGGCCTTGATGCCCTCGGTCCATTTGGGGTCGGGCACGCCGAACACTACCACCGCGGCCACGGCCGGGTGCTCCAGGATGACCATCTCCACCTCCGCCGGATAGACATTTTCACCGCCCGGCTTGATCAACTCCTTTTCAGCCTTGCGCGCCACATACCACAGGTAACCGTCGGCATCGAAACGGCCCATGTCGCCGGTATGGTGCCAGCCGTTGCGGAAGGTGTGGGCGTTTTCCGCCTCCAGGCGCCAGTAGCCTTTGAAGACCATGGGGCCGCGAATGGCGATCTCGCCTGCCTGGCCGACGGCCACGGGCCGGTCGTCATCGTCCATCAGTTGAATGTCCACCAGGGGAATCGGGCGACCGGCCGAACCGGGCCGTTCGTTGTAAGGGCTCAGGGTGGCCACCAGCGAGGTTTCGGTTTGGCCGAACAGGCTGTAAAAAGAGCCGCCGGTCATCTTCTGGTAGCGTTCGATCACCTCCCGGGTGTCGATGCCCAGCACGGCGCGCAGCGAGCCGATATCGGCGCCGGTCTGGGTCACATGGGCCAGAAGGGTTTGCATCATCGGTGCAAAGGCGAACAACAGGCTGACCCGGTGGGCGCCGATGAGCTGGGCGGCCCGGGCCGCATCGAACTTGCGCATGTTGACGTTCAGGGCGCCGGCGTGAAAGCTGCAGAAGGCCATGCCCAACCCGGCGATGTGAAACAGCGGTAAGGGATTAAGATGGACGTCGGCAGGGCCGATACCCACCTGGTGCATCATCTGGACATTGGCGCACAGCAGGTTGCGATGGCTGAGCAAGGCCCCCCGGGGCCGCCCGGAGACGGCCGCCGTATGGATGATCACCAGGCCGTCATCGGCGGCCACAGTTCGCGTCGGCAGACCCTGGGCCGGTAGGAGTGCTTTGGGAAGATCCGCGAAAGAACCGTTACCGGCCTGCAGATTGAAAAATGAGACGCCCGCGCCCAGTTTGGCCTGAACGGCAACCATCAGGTCACGATCGTCGTTGTCGGCGAACACGAACCGCGCCTGGCCGTCATTGAGGTTATAGGCCATCTCGTCGGCCGCCAGCCGCCAGTTGACGGGGACGAGGATGCCACCCAAAGCGGCGGCCGCGCCGTACAGCACCACATAGTCCAGGCAGTTCTTGCCGATCACGCCGATGCGGTCGCCCTTGTGAAAGCCCGCGGCCAGCAAGCCTGCGGCCATTCGATCCACGGCCTCCTTATAAGCGCCGAAGGTCAGGGAGAGATTCTCTTCAGCCTGAACCCACGCCGTACGCTGGGCAAAGAGCCGGCCGTTGCGGGCGATGATGTCATAGAGCGTCAAATCATACATACTCATGCCGTGTTCCTCCTGGATAGGCGGCCATGCGGGTTGTCGCCGCCGCGCGTTTTTTGTCTGCCGGTTTTTTGCACGCGCGCCTTCACTTGGTGGTCGTGACCGGGCACGGTCCTCGTAATATCACGAATTGGGCCGTGGAGCCGAGCAGTATTTTGCGCGTCCGCGATTTCTTCTCAACCCCCAGGTAGATGTGATCCACGGCATTGTCTTCGGCGAACTTCACCAGATCTTCTCCCGGAGCCAACCCGCGGGCCAACTGGACGGTTTCGCAGGCCACATGCGCCTTGAGCAGCAGATCCTTGGCCCCTTGCAGTTTTTCTTCCGCATTCTGGATATCCTGCAACGTTTCAGTGCTGCCTCCTTCCAAGGAGGCGACCACATAGACCAGAGCATTCGCATCGGCCTTGGCATGCTTGCACGCCAAGGCCAGGTCCCGCTGGGCCGCCGGCGAGCCGTTGTATCCCACCATCAGTTTCATACCACCGCTCCTTTGGCGTTCAAGCGCTGAGAT
>JBAQGR010000820.1:0-4093 GCA_049287895.1 Desulfatitalea sp. | reverse complement strand
ATCTTCTTCGCCACGGTCAACCGCACGCCCCTGGCCGGTCTGCTGGTGATCCTGGCGGCCGAGTATTTGCTGGGTATCGTGCGCAAGGGCACCCACCGCTACGCCAAGTTCGTCCGACCCCAGGAGTTGATTGCATGGGGCGCTGCCGCCGGTCTGAACGTGGCCGGTCTCACCGGTTTGCGCTATCTTCCCTTTGTCGGCCATGCGCGCTTGTGCCGGAGTTTAGTCATGAATTATATGGTGCATTTTAAAAGAAGATGAAAGTAGAAAGATAAAAGTGGAAAGTGAAGGCTGGGGGGCGATTTGGATGTCCAGTATGGGGTTCCCAAGCCTGGATGATATCTGTGTTAAAGAGGAGAGAGGTCTGCATGGCGCTATGGCAAAATCCCGACTGGTTTGACACCGGGCGGCGGCAGGAGCAGTTGGACGATCATATCGTGAAATCCGGCAAGGCCCGTTTTGGTGTCCGCACGTTTCAAGAAAATGAGAAGGTGCAGGCCGTGGTGCGCCACTTCAACCGGGTGGCGCCCAAATACGACTTCATGAATTCGCTGCTCAGCTTCGGTATTCAGCACGTCTGGAAACGGGCCGCCATCCGCATGCTCGGCATCCGGCCCGGCGACAAGGTGTTGGATGTGTGCGGCGGCACCGGCGATCTGGCCATTCTGGCCGCGCGGCGCACCGGTCCGGCCGGGCGCGTGGTGATTTACGATATCAACTGGCGCATGCTCGCCGCGGGCCGTCCCAAGATCGATCCCTTTCCGGATCTAGCCCACATCGCCTATGTCCAGGGCGACGCCGAGCAGATCAGCTTCCCGGACCACAGCTTCGACGCGGCCATGGTGGGCTTCGGCATCCGCAACCTGACTCACCTCCAGCGCGGCTTTGCCGAGATGCACCGGGTGCTCAAACCCGGCGGGCGCTTCCTGTGCCTGGAATTCTCCCGGCCGGTCCACACCTGGTTTCGGACGCTCTATGACTTCTACTCGTTCAACATCATGCCCTTCCTGGGCCAGCTCATCGCCGGCTCGGCCGAATCCTACGCCTGTCTGCCCGAGACGATTCGCATGTTCCCCCTGCCCAACGAACTCTCCACTATGCTGGCGCAACCGGGCTTCGGCGATGTGACCTGCCGGTCGTTTACGGACGGGATCGCCGTGGCTCACGTGGGGGTGAAGCAGTAGGGAACCCCGTATACGATTCCGCTCCCTGAGTTCTCTTCCCCGGCCTGTTCGGCTGCGGCGCGCTCGACCATGTACAGATCGGCCTCCGGCGGCGCGCTCGTATTGCTGAAAGGAAACGGCATTGGGGCTATGCTATATCTTGAATTGGTTGACCATGCCCCTGAGTTGCTCGGCCAGTTTCGACAGATCCTGGGAGCTGATGTTGACTTGCGAACTGCTGCTGGAAATTTCGTTCGCGGATAAATTGACCGCGCCAATATCCTTTGAAATTTCGGTTGCGACCGTCGAGCTTTGGCCCACGTTCGAATTGACTTCCTGGATTCCCTGGGCGGCTTGATTCACATTGGTGGCAATTTCCGCCGTGGCCACGGATTGCTCTTCGACCGCAGTGGCGATGCCGGAAACAACATCGTTGACCTCCCGAATGACCTTGGTAATCTGATCGATCTGTTCGATGGTGACCGCTGTGGTCCCCTGGATGTCGCCGATCTTGGCTTTGATGTCATTGCTCGCCGTCGCCGTTTGTTTAGCCAATTCTTTGATCTCGTTGGCCACGACCGCAAAGCCCTTGCCGGCTTCACCCGCCCGGGCGGCTTCGATGGTGGCATTGAGGGCCAGCAGATTGACCTGTTCCGAAATCTCGGTAATGGTCTCGACAACCTTACCGATGGCCTGCGCGGCATGACCCAATTCGGCCACTTTTACCGATGTGTCCGCCGCCTTGGCCGCGGCCTGGTCCGATGTGCAGCGCGCTCGTTCGGAATTTTTGGCTATTTCGCCGATGGTTGCGGACATTTGCTCGGCTGCCGTGGCAACGGCCTGGGTGTTTGTGGCGGATTGCTCCATGGAGGCGGCGACGCTATTCATATTGGTACTCATCTCCTCGGATGCCGTCGCCACCGTATTGCATTTTTCCGACGTATTCTGCGCGGCCTGAGACATCTGCTCGGATATGGCGGAAAGCTCGGTGGACGACGAGGATAGCGTTTCGACGCCGCCGGCGATATTCCGGATGATTCCCTGAAGTTTTTCAATGAAGATGTTGAACCACTTGGCCAACTCGCCCACCTCATCCTGGCTGGTCACTTGCAGGCGCATCGTCAGGTCCCCTTCGCCCTGGGCGATGTCCTTCAACCCGGCCACGGCCGCATTGATCGGTTGGACGATTTTACGGGCGGCCAACAGCACGGCCACCGCGACGATAATGCTTGCCAAAAGAGCGACAATGAGTGTTGAGTTGCGAATCGAGACCGATGCGGCCTGGAATTCGACTTCATTCTGGGTTGCACCGATCGACCAGCCATTGATGCCCACCGGCGCGAAACCTGCGATTTTGTCAGTGTTGTTGAAACGATAGGCTTCCACGCCTTTTTCTCCGGAAAGCATCTTCCTGTTGATTTCCGCCATTTCCGGAACCGATGTCAGATTCAGATTGAGCACATTTTCAGGTTTGGGATGAGCTAAAACAAGACCGGTTTTATTGATCATGTAGCCATAACCGGTTTCGCCGATTTTGCGACTTGGAATCAGATCGGTGAAGTAGTTGGCTTTGATGACGATCCCCAACAGGCCGACACATTTACCGCTGTCGCTCAGGATCGGTGCGCAGGCGTTAACGATCGGCTTTCCGGTCGCCTTTGAAAGATACATATCGCTGATGACTGTTTTGCCGGTCTGTTTGGCTTCCACGAAGAAATCGCGATCGGAAAGATTGATACCCTGGTATCGGTCGCCGCTTTCGAGAACACCGTTGTAGATTTGCCCATTTGCGTCGGTAATGAAAATTCCCTGATAGTTGGAACCCATCTTTGCAAACTGCTTTTTCAAATCACCGAAGACATCTTCGATGCGGTCCTTGGAAGCCTCGAGACCATTAGCCGCAACAGACTCAGCCAGTTCACGCACCCTTTTTTGAGAGGCCATGGACGCCGCTTTGGTCATCTCGGATTCAAGAATGTTCGCGGTGAGCCTTGCGAGATCCGCGGCAATGCCTTTAGCCCGTTCCATGGATAGCTGAAGCAAAGCTTTTTCAGCTTTGGAAAAAGAGAGATAGCCAACGATGATCAGAGGGATGAGGACAGAACTAAGACCCCCCAATATCAGCTTTGAAGAAATTGATTTTAGATTGAATCTCATGAGAACATCTCCATTTATAGTATCTGCTTCAAATATAAAAATAATCGTTATATATCAATCGTTTTAATGCAAGGGGGGCTAACGATTGCCGACATCTGATAACAATATCGACGGATGCGTCTGGAACTTTAGACGTGTTAGGCGGGTTTTGTCCTCGACGGCGCGGTCCTTCTCCCGGCCGTCGGGATTACTGCTTGACCACCAACACCGCCGTGCCTTCCAGTGCGCGTACCAGGCGGATGCTGGTGTCGCCCAGGACGAACTCTTCGGCCTTGGACATGCGTTTGCGACCGATGAGCACCAGGTTGTAATCGCCTTGGTTGAACTGGTCGATGATGCCGTCGGCCACGGTGGGATAGGGCGTTTCCACCAGCCGCAGGTGGATGCTTTCAGGCTGGAACCCGGCCGCAATCAGTTTGCGGCGGGCGTTTTCCATGGCCTCCTTGATGCGCGCCGGCGCGCTGTCCATGAATTTTTTGCCCATCATCTCTTCGCTGCCGGTGGGTTTGCGGAACACATGCAGCAAAGTGACGGCGCTCTGTTCGGGGCGGCTGGAGATATGCGTAAGCCACTCCAGGGCCGCGTTCGAGCTGTCTGAATCGTTAAAGGCCATCAAAATCGAGCATTTCACTTTATGCCTCCTCAATGATCTCAAATAGAGTCAAGATACCCTTTGAGGTCTTCGACGATTTCCTGGGCATTTTCATAAAAAACATTGGCCCCCCTGGAGAAATGAAGCAGCACATTGTTGAGCATGGGCGGAATGTAGGGGT
>JBAQGR010000819.1:0-3041 GCA_049287895.1 Desulfatitalea sp. | reverse complement strand
GGGCGGCCCACCGAACCCTCGGTGGGGTTACTGGTGCCGGTCGATGTCGCCGGGGTCGTCGTGCTCGCCGTTGTGGGGTGGCTCGGGGTCGGGGGTGGGTTGGTAGCGCTTGGGGTTGTCGCCGAGGAGTTGGGCTTGGCCGGTGGTGGCGAGCTTGTCCAGGGCGTTGCCGATGGCGCCGGTGGACCGGCCGGGTAGGAAGATCGCGACCCGGCCGGAGGTCCAGCCGGTGATGCCGAGGTGGTCGGGCAGCGGTTGGCTGCGGATGACGTCGGCGACGAGGCGTTCGAGTTGGCCGGGCAGCAGCTTGGGCAGGCCGTTGGCCAGGATCTGCGGCTCCCCGGGCGTGCCGCGTCGGGTAGCTGGGTGGGTCTTGCGGCAGGTGCCGCAGTAGGCGGTGGTCTTCGACCCGCAGGACGGGCAGGTCTTCGGCATCTGCTCACCGCAGCCGCGACAGACCTTCACCTCCTCCTCCGATGACGGGGCTTCCTGGCCAGGCTCGCCATCGCGGGGTTGGGCATCCGTCGGTGGGCCGGTCACCGCGTCGTCGGTGTCTTCCTTGGTCTCCCCGCTGGTGTCCTGGCCTTTGGGTGCGGGCTGGGCAGGGCCGGGTTCCTCGGACGCGGTGTCCGGGCCGGCTGCCGCGTCCTGCTGGTCATCGGCATGGTGGTCGCTCGGGTGCGTGTCGTTGCCGGGGTGCTCGGGTTCGTGGCTGGCCGGGCTGGAGTCGGAGTCGGCTGCGGCGTCCGGCTGGTTGAGGACCCAGCAGGCTGGCCCGTCGTCGCCGGGGTCGGTCTTGGTGACCAGGCCGGCCTTGGTGAGGTCGGTGAGGGCCTTGTCGATCGTGGAGCGGCTGCGGCCGGTCTGGTCGCGCAGGTCGGTGGTGGTGGCCGGGTGTTCGCGGAGGCTGTCGAGGATGGCTTGCGCGGTGGGCGTGAGGTTGTTGCTCACGAGCTGGGTTCCTTCCTGGTCGGGTCCGCGTCCCGGGATGGGTGCGGACGGGCGAGAGCCCGGCCACCAGGTGCTGGTGCCGGGCTCGGGTGAACGGTCGTGCAGGGAGGTGCGGTCGGTTGGTCAGTGCTCAGGGAGTTGGACGTCGCAGTGGTGTCCGCAGGTGGGGCAGACGATCCAGGGGGTGCCGTCACACCCGCACGGGGTCGACCGCTGCCCGAGGTGATGGGCGGTGCAGTTCGGGCACGGGGTGAACGGCGCGTCGAGGTTTGGCCCGAACACGACGGTGAGGGTTGTGAAGTTGCCGAACGCGGTGGTCATCTCCCGGCCGGTGTGCCAGGTCCAGCCGTGGCCGTTGGGGCAGCAGATGTCGACGGAGTCGGCGTCGAACCAGTCCCACGGGTCAAGGTGCGGGGTCTCGGCGTGCACGGTCGGGGCGTCGTGGTTGATGCCGACGACGGCGATCTTGTACCGGCCGTTGATGGTAGCCCGCAGGATCCACACGTCCGTGTCGAGGCGGGACTCGGGGTGGGCGATCAGGTCCGGCTCGGGCGTCTCGTGCCCGCGGGCGGTGCACCAGGCTCGGGCGGTCGCCGGCCAGTTCCTGCCGAGCGGAAGTTGGTCGGGGGCGGCGGGTTCGCCGGTGTCGGTGTGGGTGGCGGCCCAGGCGCGCAGGTCGCGGGTGAGGTCGGGGTCGGGTCCGCCGGTGCGTTGTTCCAGCCAGGCGTCGGTGTCGATGGTGACGTAGCCGCCGGGTTCGATCCGGGCGTGGATACCCATGACGGGTGCTCCTTTCTCAGTCGTCGGTGTGGTCGCGGTCCGCGGGGTCGCTCGGGATGGGTGGGCCGTCGGTCGGGCCGGCGGGCGTGGTCGTGTCGCTGTCGTGGCGAGGGCCGGTGGGAACGGTGAGGGGGTGTTCGGCGAGCGCTTCGGTGATGAGGGTGGTGATCGCCTCGGGTGGGAGGGCGTGGTGGAGGCTGGCCTGGACGAGCCGGGCGAGCCCGTAGCCGGGGCGGTCGGTGAGGGCGTGTTCGGTGGCGATGGCGGCCATCACGCCGTCGCCGCGCTGGTAGGCGACCACGGCGATGAGCATCGCGACGGGGGCGACGTGCCCGGGTGGGGCGACGGCGATCAGGTCGTGCCACAGCCACCATCCGGCTGGATCCGTCCAGGTCATGCACGCGTCGCGCACGTGGACGTCGGTCAGGGCGGTGAGCAGGATCGCGGCCTGTCCGGGTGTGATCGGGTCGGGTCCGCCGGTGCGGGCGTCGTGGGCCTCGCAGACGGCCTGGTAGAGGGTCTCCCGGCTGCGGACGGGCTGGATCCGCAACCGTTCGGCGACCTGGTCGACGATCTCGGCAGGCCCGGGCTGGAGGCTTGCAGCGAGGTCGGCGCGGGCGCCGGGGATTGCCGAGCCGTTGGCGATCATCGGTGCGGCGATCTCGGTGTGGTCGGTGACCGGGGCCCCGTCGGGGCTGCAGCTGGGGTGCCCGCACCGGTCGGTGGGGCAGTCCAGCGCCCACCACCGGCCCTCGTGCACGCGCAGCAGGTCCAGGACCGGCAGTGGGGCGGCGTCGGCGAACTCCCGCAGTGCCGGGGTCCACTTGTTGTCGGCGTAGGCGATTGCCGCGACGGCGTCCGCGCCGCTGGTGTCCAGTGGCCGGGTGAACATCTCCCACGCCCCCGCCAAGTCCTGCGGGTCGTCCAGATCGGTCAGCTCGGGCAGGTCGATCCGCGCGGTCAACACCAGGCGCCGGCCCAGGACACCGACGACGACGAGGCTGGGTTCGGCGGGCTGATATCCCAGGAGGAAGGTGACCGCAGTGATCAGGTGGTCCGCACCGCGAAGCTTCACGATCTCGGTCGCCCGATCGGTCGTGTGGCCTGGTGTGTCCGGAGGGCGCTGGGCATCTTGGCTGCGATCGGGGTGGTCGCCGGGATGGCGGCGGTCGTTCATGGGGTGCTCCTTTCGGGACGTGCTTCTGGTCGGGGCGTTGAGGGGTGCCGGGGATGGCCACAGCCGGCCGCGATGGCGGCCGGCTGTGATCGGGGGTGTTCGGCGGGGCGGCGAGTAGTGGGTGGTAAGGGGG
>JBAQGR010000818.1:0-1593 GCA_049287895.1 Desulfatitalea sp. | reverse complement strand
TGCCTTCGGAAGCAAAGTCCACTGGGCGCAGCTTGGCGTGGGCCTCCACCAGAAAACCGTCTTCGTTGACTGGCACCTTGAACAGGGCAAAGAGCCGATGGTTATCGGCGGCCACGATGCCGGCGGCCAGGATCAACAGGTCCGGCTTGATGCGGATGGGCCGCCTCAGCACATGATCGGTGACGGTTAGCAGCAGTTGATCGTTGTCCGCGATGGCGGCGCTGGGCGGGTTTTCCAGGTCGTAGCGGATGAAGACGACTCCCTGGGCGCGGGCCTCCTGGTAGAGCTGCTCGCGGAAGCCATAGGCGCGGATGTCGCGGTAGAGGATGAATACTTTCATGTTGGGGTTCTTGGCTTTGAGCGCCAGGGCCCCCTTGAGGCTGTGGGTGCAGCAGATTTTGCTGCAGTAGGGGCGATCGTTGTTGCGCGAGCCCACGCACTGGATGAAGACGGCGCAGGCGGCGGTTTGCATCCGCGGGTCGTTGCGGGTCAGGGCCGCATCCATGTCCAGATGGGTCATCACATTGGCGTGCTTGCCGTAGAGAAATTCGGTGGGTTTGTGCTCCCGGGCGCCCACGGCCAGAATGGTGGCACCGTGGGCGATGGTCCGGTCGTTGCCGGCGCTGTCGGTCAGGACGCTGGTGATGTTGCCCAACGTGCCGTGGGTAGCAGTCACTTCGCTGTTCAGGTAGAGCTGGATGCGGGGATGGCTTTGCACCCGTTCCGCCAGACCTTTGAGATAGGCCGGCAGGTCGTCGCCCTGCCAGGTGCTGCGCAGGTGGCGGGCATTGCCGCCCAGGCGGCTGTCGCGTTCGACCAGGTGGACATCGCAGCCTTGTTCGGCCACGCCCAGGGCCGCTTCCAGGCCGGCTACACCTCCGCCGACCACCAGGGCCGCTTTGGTGATGGGCACCGAGACATGGTAGAGCGGTTCGATGTGGGCGGATTTGGCCACGGCCATGCGTACCAGGTCCTTGGCCTTGGCGGTGGCCTTGGCCGGGTTGTTCATGTGTACCCAGGTGTTCTGGTCGCGGATGTTGGCCATCTCGAAGAGATATTTGTTCAAGCCGGCTTCGCGGATCGTCTCCTGGAAAAGGGGTTCATGGGTACGCGGCGAGCAGGAGGCCACCACCACGCGGTTGATCTGCTTCTCTTTGATGACTTCCTTGATGTGTACCTGGCTGTCCTGGGAGCAGGTGAAGAGATTGTCTTCCACATGCACCACGTGGGGCAGGGTGCGGGCGTACTCGCGCACGGCCGGTACGTCGGCGACGCCGCCTATATTGATGCCGCAGTTGCAGACAAACACGCCGATGCGCGGCGGCTGGCCGTCGACATCGGTCTCCGGGGGCAGCTCCTTGGTCTGGGTCAGGGACCAGCGCGCCGCGGCCAACCGTTCGCCGGCGCAGGCCGCGGCGGCCGAGGCCTCCATGACCGAGTGGGGGATGTCCTTGGGTTCCTGGAAAGCGCCGCAGACGTAGATGCCGTCGCGGGAGGTTTGCACCGGCGCCGTGCCGCTGGTCTGAGCAAAGCCGTAGCAGTTGAGGGCCACGCCCAGGCGCTGGGCCAGGGCCACGGCCTGGGGATCGGCGG
>JBAQGR010000817.1:0-7513 GCA_049287895.1 Desulfatitalea sp. | reverse complement strand
ATGCCGACCCATTATAGATGATCGATCACCCGCGCGCCTATAAAGTACATTAAAAAGGGGCGCTTGAAAAGAATAACATGAAAATTAGATACATATGTTTTCAATAGGTTAGATGCTAAACGCCCATTTACGCACTAATTTGGGTGATAGCCTAAAAAAAACCACTCAAAAGCACTCAATATTCTGATCAGCAAGCCGATAGTGTGGTTATCGGATTCGATGTTCTGACGCATTTTTTGGCGGCGAATCTCGAATTCACTATTATCGTCGCATTGAGGGTACATTTAAACAATTTGGTAAGGAGGGCTTAATATGCATTGGAAAGACATCAAACTACGCCAAAAGCTGTTTCTTGGGTTCGGTATTGTGCTCGGGCTTTTGGTTGTGATCGGCATCATCGCCTCATTCGGGGTTGGCTCGGTAACCCGAAATGCCAAGGTTGTGATCCTGGGCAATCAGCTCGACAGCTTGTTGGCCCAAAAAGAGGTCGATCACCTCAATTGGATCGGCAAGGTCAATCAGCTGTGGACCGATTCGCAAGCTCGCAGGATCGATGTGCAGACCGACGACCACCAGTGTGGCTTCGGACAATGGCTATATGGTCAAGGCCGAAAGGATTTAGAGGCCGCTTATCCGGATATGGCGGAGCTGGTAAAAAATATCGAAGGCCCTCATCACCAATTGCATGCATCCGTTATCGATATCAATCAACTCATGGAAACACGAACCGAAAAGAGTGTCGCATTGGCTGCCGCCGGTGAGGTTCTGCGCCAGAAAACGCTACCGGCGCTGAGCCAGGTGCAGGATTTGCTGCATGCCATTCGTAAATCCGCCAACGATAGGACCATGACCGATAAAGCCATGCTCACAGAGGCCCAGAACGTGCGTCGCGTGGTCATTATCATAACCACGGTCGCCATGCTGGCCGGCCTGATCCTGACCGTTCTGATCGCCGCTTCCATCTCCCGACCCGCATCCCAGGCTGCGGCATTTGTCAAACAATTGTCCCAGGGAGATTTTACGCAAACACTGCCCGTAAACCAGAAAGACGAAATCGGCCAATTGGCTCAATCCTTGAATTGTTTGGTTGCCAACCTGGGTAGAATGTTCCGGGAGGTTAATAACGGGATCACTACCTTGAACGCTTCTTCCACCGAGTTGGGGGCCATTTCCGAGCAGATGAACCAAGGGGCCGAGCTGACTTCCGGTAAGGCCAACACAGTGGCAACGGCAGCCGAAGAGATGAGCACCAACATGCACAATGTAGCCGCTGCCAGCGAACAGGCTGCCAGCAACGTCACCATCGTGGCCGCCGCCACGGAGGAGATGAGCACCACCGTGCGCGAAATCGCCCAGAACTCGGAAAAGGGACGTGGCATAACAAGCGAAGCGGTCTCACAAACCCAAAGCGCAACAGCCAAGGTGGATGAATTGGGGGTAGCGGCCGCGGACATCAACAAAGTGACCGAAGTGATTACCGAAATATCGGAACAGACCAATTTGCTGGCTTTGAACGCCACAATCGAGGCCGCCAGGGCTGGTGAGGCCGGCAAGGGGTTTGCCGTGGTGGCCAACGAAATCAAAGAACTGGCCAAGCAGACCGCGCAGGCCACCCAGGAAATCAAACAAAAGATTGGATGCATTCAGTCTTCCACAAAAGAAACCGTTAGCCAGATCAGGCGGGTTTCCGAGGTTATTACTGAAGTCAATGAAATTGTGACGACCATTGCAACGGCGGTGGAGGAGCAATCGATGGCCACTCAGGAGATTGCCAGCAATGTTTCCCAGGCCTCCCAGGGGATTCAAGAGGTTAATACCAATGTGGCCCAAAGCTCTACTGTGGCCGGCGATATTTCAAAAGAGATCGCCGGGGTTAAACTATCCGCGGATGAAATGGCCACCAGCAGTTCCCAGGTCAATGTCAGTGCGCAGGATTTGCAAAAACTCTCCGAAAGACTGTCTAAGATTACAGCCCAGTTTAAGATAACCGCTGCATCGTTTGATATCGGCGCGGTCAAAGGTGCTCACCTGCAATGGCGTTCGCGACTGGAAGGTCTGCTGCATGGCCGGCTAGCCTTGAAGCCCGAAGAGGTCGCAAGTCACCATGAATGCGCTTTCGGCAAATGGTATGACGGCCCGCGCGGTCAAGCGCTCAAGGCAACTCCCGCCTTTGCGGTGGTGGGCCAACATCACGAGAAAGTTCACTTCTTTGCGCGCCAAATCGTCGATCTATACCATCGCGGGGAAGGCCCAAAAGCAGCCGCACTAATGAGTTCCTTTGAAGACGAAAGGGAGAAGTTATTCCTATCACTAGACGAGCTTTATTTGGCCTGATCCTTGATGTTGCATCAGGACGGCAGCACCCATCATGGGAATTATCTTGAAAATGGCCCCTCGTTACAGGCTTAAAGGGTTATCTTCCCTTGCGGCCATAGCATTTTGACCGCGAGGCTTTTCACCGCCCCCGTTCGCGGAAGAAGCCTTATCGATATCGATCATTCTTTCATTTCCGATGTAACTGGTGGTTTCATACCTTGCGATGGACGTAATCTTGGTTATGATCTCATCCATCCTTCTTATTTGTGACACTATATTGGAAAGATATGTGTAGGAGATTGTGTCTCTTTCCAAATTTTTCTGCAATAATTGGGAGTACCCTGAAATAACCGTCATAGATTGACCCAATTCATGGCGCACTGTTATGGCAAGCTCGCGAATTCCCTTCATGCGCTCTTTCTTTTGTGCAGCTTCATCGACTCCCTTTTCACCCATTGCGCGCAGACCTGATATGACTTGGTGATACTCAAGCGCCGCGGCTATTTCTGCTTTCAGTTCACTTTCTTCCCAAGGTTTTTGGAAAAAACGAAACACATTGCCCTGATTAATGGCTGCAATCGCCACTTCGAGATCTGCTTGGCCAGTCAGTATAATTCGGACTGTGTCCGGTTGTCTCTTTTTAACCTCTTCCAAAAAATGAGTACCTGTCATTTCTGGCATACGCTGGTCGGAAATGACAACGGCAGGCTTTATCTCATTGATTTTATGCAGAGCTGTTTTTGGAGAATCAAATGTAATAAAATGGAAAGGTTCATCGCGGAAAATCCGTTTTAAGGCTTTTAGATTATAAGGTTCATCATCGACATAGAGAACGCGTTCTTTCATTTTATTCTCCTATTCAGTTCCTTCTAAGGGAACTACAGCGGAAACCCATTGTGGGCATGGGCCTTGCTCCATATCGATAATACCCTTTTACCTATATCGGCGGTTTAATGCAGAACTTGAGGTCCTCGCCTTTGTGGCTTTCGCGCATGTTATTGAATGACGGTTATTGCCTTTAAGGTATGGCCCAAGAGCAGAGCACAGGACAGGCTCTTACAGGGCACTTGCGCTCAGGCCACCTTCTATATCTCCTATTTGGTCAAGTTTAAATTGGGGTTCGTACGACTGTTTAGAGGCAAAAAAGATCGGTCCAATCTGCCGTAATGCTTGCGTTATTGATATTACCGTATTACAATTATTTAAATTCAATAATTCAATAAAGGACACCGCCATGCAAAACCCATTCAGCCTTAAAGTCATCACCGATCCAGACGGTTTTTGCAATCGCACAGCTGAAATACAAAAACTGCTTTCTTACGCACAAAGCGACACGAACGCGGTTATATTTTCGCCGCGGCGATATGGCAAAACCTCCCTGGTCAAACAGGTGCAGACGCGACTTGCCAAATCCGATTATGTCACCATCTACATCGATCTTTTTGGTCTAAGTTCGGCCGATACCATCGCGTCAAGGATTACCAAGGGAATTTATAAAGCCCTGTATGAGCAAAAAGCCTTATGGCAGAAAGCAATTGCTACCATTAAAAGCCACCGGCCGGTGATCCGGCCGGATGAAAGCGGCTTTTCCATTACCGCGGAAGCGGCTGGCTCCAAGCTGTTCGGCGCCGAATTATTGGATAAAACCCTCCAAGAGTTGGGGGAGTTTCTCGAGAGCCAAAAGAACAAAACAAATCTCGTCCTGGATGAGTTCCAGGAAATTACCGAAATCAGGGACCCGAACGTCGAAGGGGTGCTGCGTTCACACATTCAGCAGCATAAAGCTTCTTATTTCTTTGTGGGCAGCCGCCGAAGGGTGTTGTTGGAAATGTTCACTCAACGGCGCCGACCCTTTTTCCAAAGTGCGGTCAATTTTGAGCTGGACAAATTGCCGCATGATGAATTGGCTGCGTTTATTACCCAGAGATTTGAGGAAGCCAAAAAACGGTGCCCGCCGGAGGTTGCGGGCACTGTTACTTCAATGGTCGGCGATCACCCGTATTACTGCCAGAAGCTGGCCTTTTTTTGTTATGAAAGAGCAGATAAAAAGATCACCCCGGCCGATGTGCATAAGGCGTATACCGATCTTCTCCGGTCTGAAGAACCGGTTTTTGAGGCCATCCTGCAAGGTCTGGCCCCACGCCAAATCGCGCTGCTCAAAGCGATAGCCAAAGAACCGGCCAAGTCCATCCTGGCGATGGATTACATAAAAAGGCATACGCTAAAATCAATTGGTGGAATCCAGGCGGCTGCTAAAAGATTGAACCAACTGGATCTGATCGAAAAGAACAAAGATGTTTGGGCAGTAGTAGACCAGGTGTTCGCTTATTGGTTATCGCAATAAGGGCGCGGCCAAAAAAAGAGGCACTCGAAAAATTCAAGTGCCTGAAATTATATTCATGATTTGGAGGCGGCATCCGGATTTGAACCGGAGAATGGAGGTTTTGCAGACCTCTGCCTTACCACTTGGCTATGCCGCCAAAAAAAAATGGAGCGGGAAACGGGATTTGAACCCGCGACTTCGACCTTGGCAAGGTCGCACTCTACCACTGAGTTATTCCCGCTCAGTTTGAAAACGGGTAATTAGCGATAAAATCCACGCTTGTCAACAAAAAATTAGCCCTTTAAAAGCTGGCGAAAGCGCACAAAGTAATCGATTCCCGACCATAAAGTAAAAATTAACGCGCCCCACAAGAAGAACATGCCGATGGCGTGCATATCGATGGTAAAATAAGGGTAATGGAACAGCAAAGGGATGGCCGCCGCGATCTGAAAGCCGGTTTTATATTTACCCAAATTGGAGGCCGAAACATCTTCCTTGTTTTCAGCTATCAGATTCCGGAGACCGGAAACGGCCAGTTCGCGGCCGATGATGATGCACACCACCCAGGCCGGCACCCATCCCAGGGAGGCCAGCATGATGTAGGTGGAAGAGACGAGCAGCTTGTCCGCCACCGGGTCCATCACCTTGCCCAGGTTGGATACCATCCCTTTTTGGCGGGCCAGGAACCCATCGAAATAGTCGGTTATCGCTGCGAGGCTGAACAATATGGCAGCCAAAAAGCAAGTAAAGCGATTGGGTACCAGCAAGAGAATAATCACCAGCGGCACTGCCAACACCCGAAAGAGGGTCAGGGTGTTGGGGTCGCCTAAGCGTTTTTGGATTTGTTCCTGGAAGCGCATGGGATTCCTTATATTCGCCGCACCCGCCGGATTTAACGGGCGGCCTTGTTCCAGTCGTCCATGAAGGCCTTGATGCCTTTGTCGGTCAGGGGGTGGGAGGCCAGTTTGCTCAGTACATTGAAGGGAATCGTGGCGATGTCGGCGCCCATCATCGCGGCGTCCAGTACATGCAGCGGATTGCGCACGCTGGCTACGATGATCTCGGTTTCATAGGCATAGTTGCCGTACATCTCCACCAACTGCTCCACCAGCACCATACCCTCCTGGGCCAGGTCGTCCAGTCGGCCGACAAAGGGGCTCACATAGGAGGCGCCGGCCTTGGCGGCCATCAGGGCTTGCAGAGGCGAAAAGATCAGGGTCACGTTGGTCTTGATCCCTTCGGCGCTGAGCCGGCGGACCGCCTTGAGGCCATCGATGGTCATGGGTATTTTTACCACGATATTCTTGTGGATCTTGGCCAGATCCCTGGCTTCGCGCACCATGCCTTCCACATCCAGGCTGATCACTTCGGCGCTGATGGGGCCGTCCACAATGCTGCAAATTTCGGCGATGATCGCTTTGAACTCCCCTTTTTCCTTGGCGATCAGGCTGGGATTGGTGGTCACACCGTCCACCATGCCCATGGCATTGGCCTCTTTGATTTCCGCTATGTTCGCTGTATCAATGAAGAATTTCATTTCGTTGCTCCTTTGGTGGAGAATGCGTTGCGTCGCCGATGGAATGCTTCAATCGCTGCGCGCATTTTTCGTCAGGTACTTCTCTTTGCAGGATTCGCTGCAAAAGTAAAGGGTCTGCCCCTTGAAAGTCAGGGACACAGCGTCGCGTCGCGCGAAATAGATACCACAGTGGGGGTCCTGGATCATCACATCATCGGCCTGCGGCGGCCTTGAATCGGTATTGCGCACATGCCGTTTGGCGCTTTGGCCCAACCACAATTTGAGCACCCGGTAGATCACGAAGCCGCAAACGATGTAAATCAGCAGTCGCATGGGAATGGCCGTAACGTTTGGTCGTCAGCAGTCAACTGTTTTAAAAGACTTTTTACATTCCGGCCCAATACCGGATGCACAGCCAACGGGTCTATATCACACATGGGCTGGAGGACGAAACGCCTTTTATGCATGCGGCTGTGGGGGATGGTCAGCTCCGGTGTATTCATGACCAGCGCTTCATAAAAGATAATGTCCAGATCCAATATCCGCGGTCCGAAGCGCGCGCCGCCGTCCTTGCGGCCTACGGCAGTCTGCACCGCCTGCATGCAGGCCAGCAGATCCAGGGGAGCCCGGGCGGTCTGAATCTTCAAGGCGGCGTTGAGAAACCACCCCTGGTCTTTATAGTCCACCGGCGCTGTCTCGTAAAACGGCGAGCGCGCCAGCAACTCGATCGAACTGTCCGCGCAGAGCGCAGCGATACCCCGGCAACAGTTTTGCAGCCGATCGCCCAAATTGGAACCGATGGAAAGGTATGCCCAGTGGAGATCCATCTTAATACTGCCACGCCTCCGGATCCATCCGCCCCGTATAAATCACCCGGGCGTCGCCTTCCAGGTAGATCTCGTCGAACCGATCCGCCTGGCGCCGAAAAAAGACCTCGAGGCAGGTGCCGCTGAGCGTCTTGAACTTGACGGGTGACGCGATGCCGTGTCGCAACGAGAGCACCAGGGCCGCGGCCACGTTGCCGGTGCCGCAGGCCAGGGTTTCGTCCTCCACACCGCGCTCATAGGTGCGGATGCCCCACAAAGTGTCACCCAGCGGAGCGATAAAATTCACGTTGGTGCCGGCGGGCGCGAACTTGGGGTGCTGACGGATCTCGCGGCCCACGGACTTCACATTGGCGCGGGCCAGATCCTTGACCTCCATGACCACATGCGGCACGCCGGTATTCACCCGGCTGATGGGCAGGTTGTAGTCGGCCAGGGTCACCACATCGTTCAGCACCATGTCGTGGGGAGCGGACATTTTGATGCGCACCTGGTCGCCGGCCACATGGGCCTGGATGACGCCCACATCGGTTT
>JBAQGR010000816.1:0-3265 GCA_049287895.1 Desulfatitalea sp. | reverse complement strand
GAAGGTGTAGGTGTTCAAAAACTGGTTGAGCAGATTCTTCTTCTTATGGAACCGGTTGCCTTTCAGTTCGACGAGTTCCTGGAGGCTGTAGAGGTAATCCCAGTGGTTGCGCGATTCAGCGGGTGGTCGGGCCGGGTCGCTGAATGCGGCCAAAACGTTCACCAGGGTTTCAGGCACGCGCACGATCCGGTCAGCCACGGCGCCGGCGGCTTTGAGAGCGGTCGCCCAATCCACTTGGCGCCAATCGCCCACCGGGGCCCACAACGCCGGCTGGGGCTTTGTCTGGCGGATCCAGACCCACTCCTCCTGCCAGGCCCATTCAAGGCCGTATTCCTCGCCCCAGCCCCATAAGTTGATGAAGCTGTAGTCCGAGGCGATTTGGCCGCATTGGGATAGTTTATCTCTGTACTGCTCCTGTCGTTCGAGTCGTATGGGTTCAAAGGTCAGGGGCATTGAATATCCTTTTCGGTTTTTCTTCTTTTGCGCGAATCAGAACAACATTCATATCCATCACATTGGTGCCGGTGGGGCCGGTGACGATCAGATCGCCCAATGCTTTAAAAAATGGATAGCTGTCATTATTGGCCAGATGGCGGTGAATGTCCAGCCCCGCCTGACGGGCGCGTCGGACGGTGGTGTGATCGGAGAAGGCGCCGGCCGCGTCCGTAGGGCCGTCGGTGCCGTCGGTGCCGGCGCTGAGGATCACAACGGCCTCGGCACCTTCGATGCCCAGGGCGGCGGTCAGGGCGAACTCCTGATTGCGCCCTCCCTTGCCACCGCCTTTGACGTGCAGCGTGGTTTCTCCGCCCGACAGGATACACGCCGGCGGCGGCAGCGGTCGGCCGCTGGATAGTACTTCCCGGGCCATGGCCGCATGCATGCGGGCTGCGTCGTGGGTCTCCCCCACGATCCGCGCAGAGAGGATATGGGGGGCGTATCCCCGGGCTCGGGCTTCATGGGCCGCGGCCGCCAAGGCCAGGCGGTTGCTGCCCACGATGAGGTGGCGGACATGCTCCCAGGGATGGGTATTGGCTTTGGGCGTCTCTTCGCTTTGACCGGCGGCGCCGGCTTCGAGATGCGCGCGCACCCGGGGCGGCAGGTCGGGGAAGATAGCATGGCGGCGCACAATCTCCAGGCAATCGGCGAAGGTGCTGCTATCCGGTACGGTGGGGCCGGATGCGATCACATCAAGGTCGTCGCCCACAACATCCGAAAGGATCAGGGCAACCATGGCGGCCGGCGCGGCGGCCTGGGCCAGACGGCCGCCCTTGACGCCCGAGAGGTGCTTGCGGATGGCGTTGATTTCGTGAATGGTGGCCCCATGGGCCAGCAGTAGATCGGTGACCGTCTGCTTGTCCGCTAACGTGATACCAGGCGCCGGCAATGGCAGCAGGGCCGAGCCGCCGCCCGAAAGCAATACTACGATCAGGTCCCTGGGTTGCGCTCCCGCGACCAGCGCCATGATTTTTTGGCTGGCCGCGAGGCCGTTGGCATCGGGCAGGGGGTGGCCGGCCTCGACGGTATCGATGTATCCCAAGGGGACGGTGTGGCCGTATTTGACGCTGATCACGCCGCCACTGATGCGGTCGCCCATGATCGCTTCCACGGCCCGGGCCATGGTCGCCGTGGCTTTGCCGGCGCCGACCACCAGGATACGTTCGACACGCGTCAGATTGAAGCAGGCGTCGCCGATCCACAGTTGGTCTTTCTCCCGCCGGCACAGGCGCTGGATGGCCGTCGCGGGGTCCGCCGCGCGCAGTCCGGCACGGAAAATCGCTTCGGCATCGACGCGCATGCGGGCAAGCGAGTCATCATGCGCTTCAAGCTTTACTTTTGACATAGGCCATTTCCGCAACAGGGCATATCCGCTTCCATCTCCATCTTTCTTTTATACTGGACGCCGAAGCGCCGCATGCGATTCCAGATGGTCACCCGGGTGACCCCCAGCAGTTCGGCGGCTTTGGATTGGTTGCCCTCGGCCGCATCCAGGGCTTCGATCAGTTCGATGCGCTTGATCTCCTGGCGGTTGAAGGCGGGCCGGTCGGGCATCGGCGCGACGATGGCGGCGCCCATCTGGAGGTTGGGCGGCAGGTGCTGGGGCCGGATCATGGCCTCCTGGCAGGTAACAAAGGCGTACTCGAAGGCGCTTTTGAGTTCGCGCACATTGCCTGGCCATGGATAGGCCATCAGGCAGGCCATGGTCTCGTTGCCGATGCCCCGGATGGGTTTGCGGTTTTTCAGGCCGATCTTCTGAAAGAAATGCTCGGCCAGAAGCGGGATATCCTCTTTGCGTTCTCGCAGCGGCGGCAGATGGATGGGGATGACATTGATGCGGAAAAAGAGATCTTCGCGAAAGGCGCCCTGGCGGATCAACTCGGGCAGGTTGCGGTTGCTGGCTGAGATGATGCGCACATCCACCGGGATGGGGGTTCCGTCGCCCACCCGTTCGATGATCTTCTCTTCCAGTACCCGGAGTAGTTTGATCTGGGTGGAGAGGGGCAAGTCGCCGATTTCGTCCAGGAAGATATCGCCGCCGTCGGCCGTTTCAAACCGGCCGGCCCGCCCTCGATAGGCACCGGTATAGGCCCCCCGGACATGGCCGAACAGCTCACTTTCCAACAGCGACTCGGTGAAGGCAGCGCAGTTGACTTTAACAAAGGGTTTGCCGCTGCGCGCGCCGGTCTGGTGAATGGCATGGGCGGCCAGCTCTTTGCCTGTGCCGCTTTCGCCCAAAATGATTACAGGCGCATCCGATTGGGCGGCGTTGGCGATCAGCTCAAAGACGCGGCGCATGGCCGGGCTGGTGCCGATGATGCCGCAAAAGCCGTCGTCCGAGCGCAACTGGCGTTCATAGGCCGCGATCTGGTTCTCTTTTTCGATCAGCTCGGTGATATCGGTGATCGTCTCCACGGCGCCGATCATCTCGCCGTGGTCATCGTTGAGGATGCAGGCGTTTTTCAGAGCGTGCATGATCGAACCGTCTTTGCGCACGATGACGCACTGGCGCGCCTTGACGGGCTGGCCCAGGAAGAGCGAGCAGCGTTTGTCGCCGTCGCTGGGGCGGATATTTTTGCAGATATCGCAGCTTAACACCCCGCAGTCGTTGCCGATCAGTTCGCCGCGGTTGTATCCGGTGATGCGTTCCAAGGCGTCGTTGACCGATACGATGATGCCGCGTTCGTCCACGATCATAAGACCATCCCGGATGGTGTTGACGACGGTTTTCCAGTAGCGGTCCAGCTCATGTTCGATCATGGGTTAAGGC
>JBAQGR010000815.1:0-3703 GCA_049287895.1 Desulfatitalea sp. | reverse complement strand
TTTTCGTCTGCATGTGGATGCGGACAGTTCCGGCAAGGCCTATGTGCGTACCAACATCGGGCAGGCCCGCACCATCCGGCGGGAGATTATCCGCAGTGTGGAGTTGAACGAAGCGCCCCTGGCCCGCGACTGGTTCGACATCCCCATGACTCTGACCCCCTCGGGGCTTTACGAGGCGACCGTGGCCTTGAACGAAGTGGGGCACTTCGAGGCCAAGTGTCTTTTTTTGCCCGAGGGCGCCCATGACCCGCTCTGGCCCGAAGGCCCCAACACCGCGATTAACGTGGAACCGGCCGACACGGTGTGCGGCAACATCGTCTACAACGCCTTTGTGCGCCAGTTCGGCCCTCACAAAAACTGCGCGAGCAGCGATCTTTCGGCAATGGCCGAGTGCGTCAAAACCCTGGACGGCGCCAGCTATACGGTCATTCCGCCGTCGGGCTCCTTTCGCGATCTGATCGCCGAGCTGGACTTCATCATGGGCCGGCTGGGCTGCCGCCTGCTGCAACTGCTGCCCATCCATCCCACTCCCACCACCTTCGCCCGCATGGGGCGCTACGGCAGTCCTTACGCGGCCCTGAGTTTTACGGCCGTGGACCCGGCCCTGGCGGTGTTCGACCTCAAGGCCACGCCGTTGGAGCAATTCATCGAACTGGTGGATGCAGTGCACGCCCGCGACGGCAAGATAATTATCGACATCGCCATCAACCATACCGGCTGGGCGGCCAGTCTGCACGAGACCCATCCCCAGTGGCTGGCCCGCAAGGAGAACGGCGAGATCGAGAATCCCGGGGCCTGGGGGGTAGTGTGGGCCGACCTGACGCTCCTGGATTACCGCCATAAAGGCATGTGGACCTACATGGCCGATGTCTTTTTAACCTGGTGCCGGCGCGGGGTGGACGGTTTCCGTTGCGACGCCGGCTACATGATCCCCACCCCGGCCTGGCAGTATGTCATCGCTAAGGTGCGCGACCAGTTTCCCGATACGCTCTTTTTGCTCGAAGGGTTGGGCGGCAAAATCTCGGTCACGCGCGATCTGCTGAACCGGGGCAATTTCAATTGGGCCTATTCGGAGCTGTTCCAAAATTACGACCGCGGCCAGATTGAATGGTACTTGCGCGAGGCCAACGAAATCAGCGTCACCGAGGGCATCACTGTTCACTTCGCCGAAACCCACGACAACAACCGGTTGGCCGCCACCTCGGCGACCTGGGCACGCATGCGCACGGCTTTGTGCGCGCTGCTGGCGCCCCACGGTGCCTTCGGATTCACCAACGGCGTCGAGTGGCTGGCGACCGAAAAGATCAATGTGCATGATGCCTGTGCGCTCAATTGGGGCGCGGCCGAGAATCAGGTGGAAGCCGTCGCCCGCTTGAGCTGGCTGCTCAAAACCCACCCGGCCTTTGGTGCGTCGGTGGCCCTGCACCTGATCGGCCAGGGGGAGGGCAATTTCATTGCCCTGGCCCGACTGCACCAGCCCAGCGGCCAGGGAGTTCTCATCCTGGTGAATCTGGATGCCGGGCAAGCGACCAGCGCGGGTTGGGATGCCAAACAGGCGGGATTTCTCAAAACCCCGATCGTCGATCTGTTTAGCGGGCAGCCCGTGGCGGTGAGTATGGGAAAGCGGGCCGGGCACCTGACGCTCGCGCCCGGTCAGGCGTTGTGCCTGGCCAGTGCCGACGATCCCTGGTTGTCCGCACCCCAGGGGGATGCCGGTCAGGCCCCACCGCAAGTACTCGTCCAGCGCCTGCGCGCCAAAGCCATGGAGATCGCGGCGGTTTTTCAGCCGGGCCTACCGCCGGACCCGCACACAGCGGCCCTCGATCTGCAAGCCGATGCGGAGCGGTTTTGCCGCCGCCTGAATCCCCTGGGGGATGCCGCCAATGTGATTTTCTGGGACTATCCCCAGGACTTGCGGCGCCAGGTGATGGTGCCGCCCGGGCATCTATTGATGGTACGCGCCCCCCATCCGTTCCGTGCGCGCATCGTCGAGGCCGAGCGGGTTCTGGTGGCCGAAGAGAGTCTCTCCAACCAACAGGGGCGTCCATTTTTACTCTTTGCACCCCTGGACCCGCCCGACAGCCACACCCTGCGCGAGTTGGAACTCACTGTGTTCGATCCCCAGGAGCCCCGGCACTGTAAATCCCAGCTGCTCTACCTGGCCCACGGACGCCAGGCGCGCGTAGGTACGGTTTTTTCGCGCAACGACTGCCACCGCCTGCCCCTGACGGTTCTGGGCACCAATGGCCGCGGCGCCATGCTGCGGGTGCATGCCGATTGGCGCCTGCACAGCCGCTACGACGCCTTGCTGGCCGCCAATCTGAACCAGAATTTTCCGGAAGATCGGCACATCATGCTCACGCGACTGCGGGCCTGGGTAGTCTATCAGGGTTTCTCCCAGGAGGTGGCGCTGGACGGCCTGGAGCAGTTTGGTTTCGATTACCGGGGCGGCGCCTGGTGGCGCTTCCAAATGCTGGCCGGTCAGGGCGAACATATCGTTTTGCAGGTGCGCGCGTTCATGGTGCCCGAGCCGGCCAACACAGTTGTTTTTCAGGTCGAGCGACTCTATCGCCTGTCCGGCAAGGATGAGCTGGCCGACGATCAGGCCGTCACGCTCGTCATCCGGCCGGATGTGGAGGATCGCAATTTTCACCAATGCACCAAAGCGTTCACCGGTCCGGAACACCACTGGCCAGCGGCGGTCAAGGCGTGGGACAATGGATTCCGCTTTGCGCCTTCCCCGGATCACGCCCTCTGGATGCAGGTGGACAACGGTCGCTTCTTTGTCGCGCCGGAATGGTATTACATGGTGCATCGGCCCCTGGAGGCCGAGCGTGGACTGGACCCCGATTCCGATCTCTTCGGGCCGGGCTACTTCTCCTGCCGGCTGCTCGGCGGCCAGCGCGCCACCTTGACTGCCCATGTGGCCGCAGGGGAGACCACCGCCATGCCCCCCGCCGTCCCGCCCATCGACCTGCCGCTGCCTGGAGACGATCTGCCCATGGAAGAGGCTTTGGCCGCGGCCCTGGATCAGTATGTGGTGCGCCGGGGCGACTTCCGCACCGTCATCGCCGGCTTTCCCTGGTTCCTGGATTGGGGCCGGGACACGTTGATTGTGGTGCGCGGCTTGATCGCCGCCGGCCGCCTGGAGACCAGCCGGGCCATTCTTCTCCAATTCGCCCAGTTCGAAGATCGCGGTACGCTGCCCAACATGATCCGGGGCAACGATGCAAGCAATCGGGACACCTCGGATGCCCCTCTCTGGTTTTTCACTGCCTGCGCCGACCTGGTGGCCGCCGAGGGCCGCGACGACTTTTTATCCCACCCGTGCAACGGCCGCACCGTTCGGCAGGTCCTTGTGGATCTGGCCCGGGCCATCATGGCCGGTACCCCCAACGGCATCGTCATGGATGGCGAGTCGGGACTCGTCTACAGCCCCTCCCATTTTACCTGGATGGATACCAATTTCCCGGCCGGAACCCCGCGCCAGGGGTATCCCATTGAAATTCAGGCCTTGTGGTACGCGGCAGTACTCTTTCTGGCGCGCATCGACAAGGGCAAAGACAAGCCGTGGAAGGCTTTGGCCAAGCGCATCCGGGCGAGCATCGTCGAGCTGTTCTGGCTTCCCGAGCAGGGCCATTTGAGTGACTGCCGCCATGCCGATCCGGGGCAAACGGCCCGGCAGGCGCGTCCGGACGACGCC
>JBAQGR010000814.1:0-2363 GCA_049287895.1 Desulfatitalea sp. | reverse complement strand
AAGGAAGTCGGCGATTTTTTCCACATCGATATTATAAAAATCGTCGCAGTCCATGAAAACCGGCTCGGCACCAAGGTACTTCACGACGTTAATGGTCGCAATGAAGGTCAAGGTCGGAACTATCACTTCATCGCCGGCACGAACGCCTACGACTCGCAACGCCGTTTGAAGCGCGGCGGTTCCATTTACGCAGGCCACGGCGTTGGACGAACCGGTGAAGGCAGTGAAATCGGCTTCGAATTTTTCGACATATTTGCCGGCCGAGGAGACCCATTCCGTGTCCAGGCACTCCTTGACATAATCCCACTCTTTTCCTTTTATCGACGGTACAGATAGAGGTATCATCGGCTTACCAATCAATAATCAAATGTTGTAAATGTTCGTTTTATAAAAAGCGAGGTTTTCAGGAATGCTGAACCAGCGGATCGTTTCGGCAAGACCCCGGCGTAATCCTTCCCGCCCAGCATACTTAGGTATACAATTCATGAGTGCCTTACTTTTTGAGTTGTCCGCCCATAGTCTTTCCACTTCACTTTTTGTGGGACGCAGTCGCTGTTGCTCGGTTTGGATGTCGATGTCCGCGCCCATAATTTCAGCAATCATTTGGACCGTTTCCCCAATAGAGATCTCATAGTTGCTGCCGAGATTGATTACCTCTCCTACGGCCTGATCGCATTCGGCGGCGGCGATGAAGCCGTCCACCGTGTCAGCGACATAGTTGAAGTCCCTTGTTGGGTGCAAGGCCCCCAACCTAATGGCGCGCGTGCCACTGGCAATCTGAGTGATAACCGTTGGAATGATGGCTCTGGCGGACTGTCGCGGTCCGTATGTGTTGAATGGACGGACGATCGCTACGGGCGTATCGAAAGCATTATAAAAGGACATCGCCATCTGGTCGGCGCCTATCTTCGAGGCGGAATATGGTGATTGTCCTTGAAGTGGATGACTTTCGGTTATCGGAACAAATTGTGCAGTTCCGTATACTTCGCTGGTGGATGTATGCACTATCTTTGCGACGCCGAGTTCTCTGGCGGCCTCTACAATGTTTAAAGTGCCCTTAATGTTCGTATCGACATAAGTTGCGGGGGAATGATAAGAATACGGTATGGAGATCAGCGCGGCGAGGTGTAATACCACGTCGCACCCCTTCATGGCTTTTTTTACTCCGTATGGATCTCTTATGTCTCCTGAAAAGACATCCAACGCCTTAATAATCCCTGGATCGGAATGGTCCAGCCACCCCCATGAGTTGAACGAGTTATAGAGCACAAATGCACGAACGTCGCAATTGAGACGGATGAGTTGTTCCGTCAAATGAGAGCCGATAAAACCATCGGCGCCGGTTACGAGAATCTTTTTGTTTTTTAGTTTCATTTTTCCGCTATCATTTATTATGCACGCGAAACATTGATGGGCATGGCTATCCTTTGCGCGGATTCCACATGACCTGTTTTTTACGCAACACGAATTTAAGAAATGCATGCGCGGATGCGCAGTTGATCAGCACGAAATAAGCGAGATACTTCAATGGCCCAGGCGAATAACCCTTCTTTTCCATTATGGGAGAGCATAATGCCCCCATGTATGCCATGTTCTGAATGATGAAAAAAAGCTTATAGATAATACCATGGGGCCAGAGCCAGAGGTTCGCAATATAGGCCGTCAACAAAAAGATGAAGCAGGTATATCGGAGTAATTTATGCGACCACAGTTGCACAGCAAAAAATCCGTGCCGCTTGACAGACAGAAGTTGCCGCATGTCGGCGATTGCCCATAGCGCCCGCAGCGCCACCCTTACGCGCATACGGTATTCGTCCTTGGATTTGCCAAGGGCCTCTTCTTTCAGGAGCGCGGAGGGTTCATAAACTACCCGATACCCTTGCTCAACGACTTTCAGCGGTAAAATGAAATCCGGTAATTGATCCGCTTTCATGGTCGTGTACAATTCCTTGCGCACGGCATCGATTCCGCCATCCACGCCAACCACAGATCCGACGCGGGTTTCAAGCTCACGCAGGATATTCTCGTATTTCATGTAGGCGCTGCACCCTTCGGCGGTGGTGCTGCCGTCGACATAGGTATAAACCATCTTCCCGGTAACATAGCCGATTTTCTCAGAACTGAAATTACGCGTCAACATTCTGAGCGAATCAGGAGCATACATGGAATTGGCATCCGAAAAAACGATGATTTCGCCGCGTGCTTCTGAGACAGCAAGATTCAATGCGCTCGTTTTGCCGGCACGCGGTTCCTGTCGGATCAATTTTACTCCATGATTTTCGTATTCCTTGACGATTCTGTCGGTGCCGTCGGTCGAACCGTCGGAAACAACGATTATTTCCAGTTTCGAGGTAGGGTATTCC
>JBAQGR010000813.1:0-2474 GCA_049287895.1 Desulfatitalea sp. | reverse complement strand
GCGTCCACCCGGCCGAGCTGTTCCAGTCCAGAGCGCAGGGCCTGGCGGTCTCCGGTGTGCAGATGCACTTTCAGGCGATCGTCCGCTGCGTTGACCACCACGCTCTCGCCCCAATCGGTCATGCGGCGTCGGGCCTCTGCCTGGCTCCCTTCGGGCCGGATCACGGCGCTGATGCAATACTGCTCCTGACGGCCGTCGGGTTGCCAGCCGGCGGCGATCTTGAGCTTGCCGTGGAACCGCTCGGTCACCGGCCGGCCGTGGTTGGCTTGGCCGGTGAGCCCCCCTAAAAAGGCCTCCAGAAAGATGAACATACCAAGGGCCCCTGCGTCGACCACACCGGCCCGCCGCAGTTCCGGCAACGCCTCGCGGGTGTCGGCCACGCTCTTCTCAAGATGGCCGACGATGGCCTCCAGATCCCACTCCGCGGGGAACCGGGGCGCCGGTGGCAGCACCTGGGCCAACGCTTCCAAAACAGTGAGCATGGTGCCGGGCTTGGGGTCGGCCACGGCCTTGTAGGCCTGCCCTACTCCCCTGCCAATCGCCTCGGCCAGGGTTTCCGGCCGGTCGACCCCCAGCAACTCCTGGAAAAAGGCGGCGGCGATGTTACCGGCATTGCCCGTGGCGGCCCTGAGAATATGCTGGGACACCGTCGCGGGCTGCTCCGCCAGGCGGCGCAGGGCCGCCAGGCTGATCTTCAGATTGCGCCCCGTATCGGCATCGGCCACCGGAAAGACATTGATCTGGTCCAACAGGTCCGACCAGGCGGCCATGCTTTCGTACCCTTGAATAATGGCGTTGCAGTAAGCACGATCCATCTTCAGCTTCAACTTTCCTCTTTCATTATCGGCCTGTTAAAACCCCAATGCCTGCCTTATCTCGTCCGGAATCGCAAACTCCATCTCCATCTCCGGGTAGCGCACGGCCAACTGTTCGCTGGTGCCGCGGGCGCAAATCATACCGCTGTCCGTTTTGCGGATTTCGAAAGCCATCCCGATCTTATACTGCGCCTCGGTCACTGTGGCCTGGCAGATAAACTCATCGAAGGCCCGCAGCGGCACGATGTGTTTTACGGACGTACGCGTGACCGGGAAGGCAAATTTCTTCTCGATCATGAACCTATACAGATCGATGCCCCGGGCCGCGAAAAGGCCGAAGCGGGCCACGTCGAAATACTTCAAATAGTTGCCGTGCCACACCACCTGCAAGGGGTCCAGATCGTGAAAGGCAACCTTCATGCGGATGTCGTATGGGGTACTCATCGTGTTCCCGTTCATGCCGGCCGGCCGTGGCCGCCGGTCATCGGCGAGGTGTGTGCAATCAATCACAATCGGATCACTCATACACCAGCAGGGTCGGCCATGGCAAGGTGGGAATGATCGTGCCCTCGCTTCTGAATCACGGTTGATTTTACATCTCGGATTTATTAGAAATGTCAAACATGCCGATATAGATAAAGGATGGAATGAAGGAACAACTGTTTGATAGTGAACCTATTCGAGCGGACATGACAAAGAGCCCCCCAAATTTGGATGCCTTCGGGGTAAAGACACCCCCCCCGTCGCTCAAATCCGCCAATGCCGCCTTGCGGATCCCCCGGTTCTTCTTTGACCGCCGCGACCATGAATTGATCCGGATCATCAACACAGTGGGCGCCAGGGATCGGGACCTGGACTATTTACGCAGACAGTACTACCGCTATTTCCATCCCCACGGCATCAAGGAGATGGCCGAATCGCGCAGCCTGCGCATCGCCTATGCCATGGTCCACCTGCTCACCTCCCTGGAAATCGGCGGCATGGACGATCGCCTGGACGCTTTGCGTTCGCTGCGTGCCGAGGTACTGGACACGGCCGAAGGCCCCATGCCTAAAAATACGGCCCGGGTACTGATGCAGATCATGAAGGAGGTGGTGCGGGCGCGCGACAACCCGCTGCGGCAACTGGAGCTGGTCCACGATTTCCGCATTACGGCTTCAGGCACGCCGCGCCGGGTGCGCAAGCAATTGCGCAACTATTACCTGCTGGAGATGCCCGAAGCGTGGAACCAGATCTCCTTCGACGACCATGTCCACGACATCAACACCAAGGGCCGCAAATCCTCCACCCACCTGATCATGGATGCCTGGATCAAGGGCATCCGCCGGTTGCGCGTAGTGCACTACAACTATATCGAACCGCGCTTTGCCGCCGAACTGGCCGAAGCGGCCCGCATCATGGAGATCGACATCCGCATCGGCATCGAATTCTACACCCCCTTCCGCGGCCGATTCATCAACCTGATCTGGGTGCCCCGGGGCTTTCCCGACACCCAGGCTTTTCTCTGCTTCCTGGAGGAACCGGCCGTCGCGGCCTTCATGGCCGATGGCCGCCGCGCTTCGGAATACCAGCAGGCCTATGTGATGGCGCTGCTGGAAGCCTTCAACCTGAGCCACCTTGCAGATCTCAATCAAAGATTCGACATCGATCTGCAGAAGG
>JBAQGR010000812.1:0-1580 GCA_049287895.1 Desulfatitalea sp. | reverse complement strand
GGATGACAAAGGTCAGCACCCCGCGCAGCCAGCCCGGATAGACGCTGACCGGAAAGCGGCCGGTCTCGAAGGCCGAAGTGAACAGTTCGGTGATGTTGTCCACGCGTACGAACCAGAAGGCCGTGCTGACCATCAGCACCCAGATGCTGTATACTATAACGGTGCCATTGACGATAAAACCCAGGGCCATGAGGATATCGACCACCGCGGGTTCGATCGCGGCCCCGTGCACGGCCCAGGCGACGATGGCCAGCCCCAGTAAAACGTCCACCAGCTTCCAGACCGACAGATAGCGCAGCGAGGCCATGAACTGGCTGTTGACCGGCTTGACCAGCACGAAGTCGAAGGTGCCCAGGCGGATCTGCTCGACGATGCGGGTGACATTGGGCCGCAGCAGGGCTTCGATGATGCCGTTGAACAGGGTGAACATGCCGACCACCACCATGGCCTGGTGAAATTGCCAGCCGCCGATCTGATCGCGATGGAAGAAGAAGAGGTGCACCCCCAGCCAGGCAAAGGCCACCCAGAAGAGGCTCATCAGGGCGCTGGCGATGAAGTTGGCGCGATACTCCATCTCCGCGTAGAGCGAATTGCGGTAGAAGATCGCCAGCAGCCGCAGGTAGCGCATCGTCTTCTTCCCCTCTCACGCGCCCACGGCGCTGAAGCGTTTGAGTCCCGCGCGCCACAGCAGCGCATAGAGCAGCAGCGCCGCCAGAAGCCAAATGAGCTGCACGCCGAGAGCCCAGGCCAACTCGCCTTGGCGGACACGTCCCATGACGATCTCCACCGGCAGCGACAGCATGAACCGGAACGGCAGGCGGTCGGCCCACACCTGGAGCGCGGGTGGGAAGATCTCCAACGGCGCGATTACGCCGCCGAACATGAGCATGGCGGCATAGAGCATTTCGTTGATGGCCAGCGACTGGGTGGTCCAGAAACTCAAAAGCCCGATGCAATACTGCGCCAGAAAGCGGATGGCCAGGGTCAGCGCCAGCGACAGCAGAAAAAGCGCCACCGTGGCCGGATCGGCCTGGTAGGGCAGGCCGGGCATGAAGTATATGACCAGCAGGATGAACGGCACCACGGTGATCAGCCGGAAGAGTTTATCGCCCAGGTGCAGGGCGATGTGGCTGTGGATGGGATTCATGGGCCGCAGCAGTTTGGGCGCCAGTTCTCCCAAACGGATGTCGTTGTCCAGTTCCCAGGCCACCCACACCGTGGTCATTTGCCGCACCAGCAGCAGGGCCAGGTAGTAGGCCACAAAGGCCTTGGCGTCGTACGCGCCCACCGGCCCGTCGGCGGCGATGGTCAGCCAGACCGCCATCATCACCAGGGGCAGCGTGTTGGCCAGCACCCAGATCAGCATGCCGGCCCGGTATTCGACAATCACCTGCCAGTTGACCTTCAGCAGCACCCAGTACTTGCGCAGCATTACGCCTCCGGCCCCTGGGGCGGCACGCCGTCGACCGCCCGGCCGCGGGCGAACAGCTCGGCGACGATCTCCTCGATGGGCGGCTCTTCGATGGTCATGTCTTCCAGGTCGATCTCCGTGAGCAGCCGGGCCGCGGCCCGGGTGGCCG
>JBAQGR010000811.1:0-2986 GCA_049287895.1 Desulfatitalea sp. | reverse complement strand
TTGTAATGCAGGCGGAATTACCAGCATGTGGAATCCTCCAATTTCTGCATAATCTGAATATTGACATGATATACGGAAACATAAAAATATATGGTTGTGAAATAATTGTCAACTGATTAATGTCATTATACAATATTTAGAAAGGGATAGGGCAAGCCGGTAGTCCGCGAGTGCAAAGACGACAGATAAATGGTCATTGCATAGCGCCTTGAAGATTTTCTTGGGGCTTGGAGTTATCCGGAAACTTTAGAATCACTTGTTAGCGTGGAATAATTAATGAGCGGATTCATGACAATAACAGGCCCCACCCTTGATCTGAGTGATATGAAACCGATAGAATTGATAGAGGCATCCAAGGCCCAATTCTATATACAAAAACTTAGACAGGAGTTGGCAAGTGAAGACGGTATTCCAGTGTATCTCGTTCATGATGGTTTTACAGATACATCAGATGAATTTATTGGAGAAGCATGGAATACTTTACAAGAAAGTAATTCTATTGAACACCGATTTTCGCAGTGCATAATTCCATAGGTGACAAATAACCGCAATAAGCACTACGAGCCCGTTAAATAAGGCTTTCCCGAATGACGAAACGTTTAAAAAGGGGGTGTTCGTTATATTTAGTGGCGCATAGTGATATTTCTAACATTCGCTAAACACATAACTATCCCCATGGCAGCCATTGGATAATTGCCATCAAATACCATAAAAGCTTAAATGGTAAGCCTCTAATAGGAACCAATGGAGAAATCGTGAGGAAATATAAGAGAAGAAGAATGTGTTTTATATAAATAACTATTGATTACATAAACGCCACATAATATAATAAAGGACATGCGAGATGCCAAATTTTTCATCCACCCTCAATTTGAGTGGCAACGCCGATACGAGGCGCTAAGAGCCATGTTCGTCGAACGCCTGTCGCACAAGGCTGTGGCCGATAGATTTGGGTACACGTCAGGCTATATGCGCCTTTTGCGGCATCAATTTGTGCACGGTAAAATCGACCTTGCCGAGCCTGTTATGGAGGGCGCTGCCCAGCGAAGGCGCGTTGATGCCCAGACCAAAGCCAAAATCATCGAGTGGCGAAAGCAACTGCTTTCCTCGGGACAGATTGTAGAACTGCTCAGTGAAGATGGCATTGAAATATCCGTCAGAACCGTCGAGCGCGTCATCGCCGAGGAAGGCTTTCCCCGACTGCCTCGACGTACACGGATGAAAACAGGCTTGACCGTCAAAGGTGCCCAGATCCCGGAGCGTTCCGAGATTGTCATGCTCGGTGATCTGGCCGGACAGCGACTGCTCTCGGACAACGCCGGGGTCTTTCTGTTCGCCCCCTTTTTACGCCAACTCGATATTGGCGGTATCGCGCAATCTGCAGGGCTTCCCGGAAGCAAGATCATTCCGGCCATCAACTACCTGCTCTCGTTCTTGGCCCTCAAATTGATCGGCAATGAGCGCTATGCCCATGTCGGCGATCACTGCTTCGATCCGGCTTTGGGGCTATTTGCCGGACTCAACGTGCTGCCAAAATGCACAGCCATGTCAACCTATTCATACTCGCTTGACGAAAATCACATTCACAATCTGCAAAAAGCGTTCATCCAAAACGCAACTAAATTGGGCTTGTACCAGGGGCAGTTAATCAACCTGGACTTTCACACGGTGCCCCATTTTGGTGAAGAATCAGTCATGGAAAGGCACTGGGCCGGCGCGCGAGGAAAACGCATGAAGGGCGCCTTGACGCTTTTTGCCCAAGACAGTGAATCCAAGCTGATTCTGTACACCAACGCGGACATCCGCAGAAGCGAATCCGATGATCAGGTGATTCAGTTCCTGTCCTTTTACAAATCCATATACCGTGGCTTGAAACCCACGCTGGTGTTCGATTCTAAGTTTACTTCCTACCCCAAGCTATCCGAGCTCAATGCCAAGCACGGCGTCAAATTTATTACGCTCCGGCGCCGCGGTGGCTCCATGGTCCAGGACATTGATACGCTGGAGGGCTGGAAACAGATACATATTGCGCATGCCAAGAGAAAATATCCGAACCCCAGAGTGCATGAATCGAGCATCGAACTAAGACATTACGAAGGTGCGGTGCGTCAAGTCATCGTTTGTGGAAACGGTCGTGAAAAACCGGCCTTTTTGATAACCAATGATTTCGATATGCCCCTGGAGCAATTGGTAGGCAATTATGCCCGTAGATGGCGGGTAGAAAACGGTATCGCCGAGGCCGTAAAGTTTTTCCACCTCAATGCACTGTCTTCACCTATAGCAACCAAGGTACACTTTGACATCGCGCTGACGATGGTTGCCGACACGCTTTATACCATGCTTGCTAAAAAGCTGCGTGGGTTTGAAGAGTGCGATGCGCCCAAATTATATCGCCACTTCGTCCGCGGTAAAGGCAGCGTTGAAGTGCAAGGCAATACCGTCAATATCACGTACCCTAAGCGGGCACATAACCCGATCCTGCGCCAAGTGCCCTGGGACAATTTGCCCCGGCAATTGCCGAGCATTGATGGAACAAGGATGGCTTTTGACTTTGGTTAGCCGACGACAGCGCTGTTATATTTCTGTGACGTTTTAGGTTTCGCGAAAATCGGTGTTGAAGGTACATTATTGTTCTCATTGATTAAGCGTCTAATAGAAAATGGAAATACCTTCCGAATATGGTATGCGGGAAATGATCCTAAGGCCCATTTAGATGTTCAAGATTGCTCTAACATAAATGATATTTTACGGGTTACCACGCGGACGAGGCAAATACAAATAAGATATTTGAATAGCAAATGCTAACCTTTTGCTTCACCGGATTCGGGCCAAAGAGCGGCCCTCTCCGGTGAGCAATTCGTTGGACATACGATAAAAAAGGAGGGATTAAATGTTTCGTATTGTAACTCAAGCCATTTGTCTTACGGTTATTTTGTTGATTGTTAATGGGCTGTTTGGATGCGCAACTATTCCTACTGCACATCGT
>JBAQGR010000810.1:0-3298 GCA_049287895.1 Desulfatitalea sp. | reverse complement strand
TTGGCCCGAGACAGAGGACTGCTGACGGTTCTAAATCTTGCAGTTTCTTTGAAGGTTCCATCCGGTGGCGATATTCCCTGCCGGCTGGCCGCCCGCGCGTTTCTGCTGGGTGTATACCCACTGAATTTGGCCGAAATTGATCCGCACGGTTTCGGTGGGAAAATTTCCCCCACCGGTGGTCGCCACTTGGCTGACGATACAGTTTTTCAAGCGATACGCCATAAATTTGATTTTGTTTGTCCCGGCCCGGCACAGCTCTAAAATGATTTCATCGATATGTGTACCGTCCGCGCAGGCCAGGGCAATCCCGGGCGAGGATTTGTCCACAAGCTTTTTGATAACTATCTCCCTGAATTCGGCGCGTCCCGCGCTGGCGCCCCCGGCGCTGCTGGCCGTGCTGGACACCTTCTGTTTGACGCCGAGTCCGAAATCGAGCACTTCGATCCAATCCGGATGTTTTTCATCCGTACTTTCACCATCGATTCCATCAATCTTCACGAATGCATCAAAGGCCATGATACTCTCCCAGTGTTATGTGGATGGGTGGCCGGCTATCCGCCCATCGGGGATGCCGTCCACCGTAATAGGCATCGCCCACGGTTGCGGGATCGCCGTGAAATCATTTTTGTTTTACTAATACCCAGTGTCGGATGCGCGCCGAGCGGATGGTAAGAGCACGATTTGAAATATGCGCGATTGTGTCGCATAGCAATAAAGCCGCCGGTGGTCAACGACTTTTTCAGTGGCGGGTGCGCGCAAGGCGAAAAGGTGACGGAAGATTAGAAAAAATCAGGGCAGAACGGTTTATGCCGGGTGGCCAGCAAGCCGTCCTTGGCCGCCAGATTGAGGCGGCGCGGTTCCAGCAGCAGATGCGGCAGGGGATCGTCCGCCGGTACCCGCGGCATTTCGATGTGACTGGCCAGGGCCATGGCGCCGAGATGTCGCCACAACGCCGTGTAAGCTCGGGGAGTAAGCCAGCACAGGTCCCGGACGGTCACGCGCTGCCACGGCTCGCCTTCGGCCACCGGCTGGGGTGCGAACGTGTAGAGCATATATCCCTGGCGGGTCGAATTTCTATTCGTATGTGAACAACTTCCTCCTGAGCAGGCTTTGCTTTAAATGAAAGCGGAAGATGAAAGTTAAGGGACCAGCCGGTAGATCCTCGCCGCCGTGTCGTGGAACAGCGCAGCACGCTCGTCGGTCGAGTACGCCTGACTGAGGCGCTTGAAGGCGTTCCATAAAATGGCATAGGAGCAGGACGGTTTGTCCACCGGGAAATTGCTTTCGAACATGCAGCGGCGGACGCCGAACTGTTCGATGCAATGGTCGATATAGGGCTTCATGGCCTCGGCCAACACTTGGGAACTGGGCGGTTTGGTGCGCTTGTGCCAGCCGAAACCGCTCAGCTTCATGCCCAGCCCGCCCAGTTTGACGGTCACATTATCGCAAGCCGCTACTTCGGCCAGATCTCTTCGCCAATCCTGGAAGACTTCCGCCCTTTTTCCGGCATAAGGACCGATGCCCAGCGGCGTGCCCACGTGGTCCAGAATGATCGCCGTCTCGGGAAAGGCCCGCGCCAGATCCGCCAGTTCACGTAACTGGGTATGGTAGAGCCAGGCATCGAAGCTCAAGCCATGGCGCTGCAACTGGCCAAATCCTCTTCGGAAGGCGGCATCCAGCAGCAATCCCTGGGGAGGATGGGTATGGGCGTTGCCGATGGCATCGCCGGCGTGCCAAGCAGCCGCGTGGCGAATCCCCTTGAAGCGTCCCTTGCCGGCGGCGATGTGGGCCGCGAGCACCGGCACGACAGCCGCGCCCAGAGTGAGATCGGCGAAGCCCACGATACCGGCCGCCACCCGGGTCGGTCCGTATTGCCCGCCGGCGCTCGTCTCGGCAATGGCGGCCACGAACTCGGTTTCGCCCACCGGCCGCATCTCCGCCGGACCTTCGGAGTGGTACATGGACAAACACTCCACGAAGACCGTTTGCACAATGTTATGGCCGCTGCCGCTGTCGGCGAGCAGATCTTCCAGAAGATAACGGCTGGTGGGATAGTCCCACAAATGGTGGTGCGGATCGATGATGGGTATCTGGGGATCGATAGGATCTTCCTGGGTCAAATCCAGCCATTGTTGCGTGTCGGCGGTCATACTTTCTCCTCGTATTTTTCCGGAATGAACAAGCGCATGGCCTCCGGCGCCGCTTGAAAGCCCAGGGCCGCATAGACCGGCCTCCCGGCGTCGCTGGCGTTCAGGAGGACGCGCTTTACTCCTTGTGTTCGGCAATAGTCGATGGCGGCCTGGACGATACGCCGGGCGCAACCGTTGCCTCGATATTCCTTCTCCGTATACATGCTGTGCAGATAGACGATACGGTGGTTTAGGTCGTTGGGAACCGGCACGAAGCTGACCAGAGTGATGGCGCCGCTGGCCGCCAATCGTTCGTTATGCGAAATCACCCATGCCACGCAGACACTGTCCTTCATCTGTTGGGTCAGTTTATCGCTGTAGGCCCGTTCCAGCGCTTCGATCTCGGCGGTGGAAAGAGTTGCCTTTTTCTTCTCCCATATCTCCGCGAACATCTTGCCATGGTGTTTGGCAAGGCCGGGGATATCTTCTACTCCTGCAATGCGCGGTGTTATTCTTTTCATGCTCTCCTTCGGTCAACGACGATGTTGAAACGCGCCATGGCGCAGAAAGTAGATGGTTTGGGCGATGGTCTCTCCCTGGGTCATGATGAACGAATGGGAATAGGGTAAGGCCAGAAAGTCGGTCATGCCCGCCACCTTGGCGCGTTCCACCGATACTTTGCCGTCGTCTTCGCCGGGTATGATCCCCGAAATCCAGCTATCGAAGAAGTGATGTACGTTGCCGGTGATGACGCCCACCGGGTAGGTTACCGGTCCCAGCCGGGCGGGCATGTCCTCGGGTCCGGTGCCCAATTGCTGGCCGGCCGGACCATTATACCAGCGGTAGAAGAAGTTGTCGTGCAGATAGTCGCACACTTCGCTGCCTTGGTTCGGGGGGCTGAGCATCACCACGCGTCCCACGTTTGCGATCTTTTCTCGTGACAAGTAATAGCGCACCAGCAGTCCGCCCATGCTGTGGGTGACAAAGTGGATGCTCCCGGGTCCCGCCTCACGGCATTGGTCGAGGGCCGCAGGTATAACCTGCATGGCCAGCTCTTCGATGGGCGCTTGCCGGGAAGGGTAGTCCATGTTGACGGTTCGGTAACCGGCGGCCTCCAGGGCCTTGCCCATGGCTTTCATGGAGCGATGGGTGCGGCCTAGTCCATGCAG
>JBAQGR010000809.1:0-3220 GCA_049287895.1 Desulfatitalea sp. | reverse complement strand
AATGAATGGTATCGGGTTGGACATGGTGGTCCCATATCAAGATTTCCAAATCAAGCCGTTTCCTGAATGTCGCCATGCCGGTGAGACGATCCCATTGGGCTGTATCCACAACGATCAGACGCTCGGCGTGCTCCAGGGCGGGCGCCGGCTTTTCGATCCAGGGGAAAACATCTTTGTGCAGGGATAAAAAACCCTTCACATTGGGGTTGAGCGGTTTTGGAATCAATGGGTCGGCATCGGGATAGAGCATCATGGCCGCCACCATTGATGCCATGGCATCAAAATCGGTGTTCTTGTGGGTTGTCACAATCGTTTTCAGATCGCAATCGCCAGGGGCGCACTTTACGGCCATCTCTACTGGTCCTCTTTCATCTGGATAGCTTGGTTTGAATCGAACTGAAAGCCTGCAACTCCCAGTCGCCATCGATATTGGGTCAGGGTAGAACCCGATTGACAGGGATTGCGAATTCATCCATATAGACAATTTATTTCGATAGCTGTCAATATTTGTCAAATCACTCTCCTACGGTTGCGGAGCGCCGACCCCATGAAGAAGTTCATCATCTCCGTATTGGGCAAAGACCGCCCCGGCATCATCGCGGCAGTCACCCAAGTCCTGTTCCAGCAAGATTTTAACATCGAAGATGTGAGCCAAACGATCCTGCAGAACGAGTTTTCGGGCATTTTCATCGTCACGGGCTCAGATCGGAGCAATCCCCAAAGCCTGTGCCACGCCCTGAAAACCGCTACCATCGATCTGGAACTGCATTTTCATGTCAAGGCGATGGACGCCGCGCCCCATGTATGGACCTCCACGGCGTGTGAATCTTTCGTGATCACCACCCGCGGCCCGGACCGCAAAGGTCTGGTGGCCCAGATCACCGCGGTACTGGCCGCCTTCAACGTCAATGTGACCCAACTGCAAGCTGTCTTCCGGGGCGGAAACGAGCCAGGTCGCAACGTGATGATTTACGAAGTGGATATTCCGGCCGACAGCGATCAGCAAAAATTGCGCGAAGCACTCAGAGCCAAAGGTCGGGAACTGAACCTGGAGGTCAATATCCAGCACAAAAACGTATTTGAAGCCATCAACAGGATATAACCCCCCGCTGATCGGCACCGGATAACCCCGTCTTCTCGGGGAACACACAAGGACAGCCAAAACCTATGCTCAGCCACAATGAAATTCTCTCGGTCTTGGAAATGCTGCGCAACGAGCATCTCGATTTGCGCACCGTTACTCTGGGCATCAGTCTATTGGACTGCGCCAGTGACGACCTGAAACGGTTTACGGACAAGATTTACGACCGCATCACCCACAAGGCCGAGCGCCTGGTCGCCCTGTGCGATCAGGCGGGAGAGAAATATGGCATTCCAGTGGTGAACAAACGAGTCTCTGTCAGCCCCATCGCCGTTGCCGCGGCCCCCTTTAACAGCGAGCAGATGATCACCGTGGCCCAAACCCTGGATCGTGCGGCCAGCGCGGTCAATGTGGATTTCATCGGTGGGTTTTCGGCCTTGGTGGAAAAAGGAATCGCCACCGGCGATCGCGCCCTCATCGATGCCCTGCCCCAGGCCCTCTCGTCCACCCAGCGGGTCTGTGCATCGATCAATGTGGCCTCGACCCGCGCCGGGATCAACATGGACGCAATACTGCTGCTGGGGCGTCAAATCAAAGCCGCCGCTGCCTTGAGCGCCGAACACGACGGCCTCGCTTGCGCCAAACTATGCGTGTTCGCCAACATCCCCGAAGACATACCCTTCATGGCCGGCGCCTATTTGGGGGTGGGTGAAGCCGACGCCGTGATCAACGTGGGGGTGAGCGGTCCGGGCGTGGTGAAAAAGGCCATCGACCGCGCCCTCGCGGAAAACCCCCACCTGGATTTGCAGCAGATTTCCGAATTGATCAAACGAACCGCCTACAAGGTCACGCGCGCGGGCGAATTGATTGGACGGGAAGTGGCCCAAGGGTTGGGGGTGCGCTTTGGGGTAGTGGATCTTTCGCTGGCCCCAACGCCCAACGTGGGCGATAGCGTAGGCGAAATCTTCCAAAGCTTAGGTTTGCTCAGCATCGGCGTACCGGGCAGTACGGCCGCCTTGGCACTGTTGAATGATGCCGTTAAAAAAGGCGGCGCCTTTGCCAGCTCCAATGTGGGTGGCTTGAGCGGTGCCTTCATTCCGGTGAGCGAAGATTTGAATATCTCCGAGGCGGTCCGCAAGGGCTATCTTTCCATTGAAAAGCTGGAGGCTATGACCAGTGTCTGTTCGGTGGGCCTGGATATGGTGGCCATTCCCGGTGATACTACGGCCGAAACTCTGGCGGGGATTATTGCCGATGAAATGGCCATCGGTGTGATCAACAAAAAAACCACCGCGGCCCGCATCATCCCCGTACCCGGGAAGAAGGCCGGCGAGTATGCCTATTTCGGAGGCTTATTGGGCGAATCGATCATCCTTGCGGTGAACAATGCCCAAGGAGACAATCTTTTTGTGCGACGCGGAGGATTGATTCCTTCGCCCATCCACAGCCTGACCAACTAGTCGGTTCTCGAAAAGCAAATCTCGGGGACAAATAATCGGCCTATTTTACTTTGAGAAAAGATTCAGTACGGAACGATCGACTCTACCGGACGGTAATTACCGGACACGGTGCGTTAAGAATCAAGTATTGGGCCGTCGAACCGAAAATAAGCTTGCCGACCTTGGATCGTTTGCGAATGCCAATGGCGATTTCATCGATCCCCTGCTCCTTGGCATAACTCACCAGATCTTCGTCGGGGGTCATACCGCGTACCAGCAGATGGGTTTCGCAGGCAATGCCTTCGTTCTCCAGCTTATCCTTGGCGTTATCCAGTTCGGTTTCCATCTCCTTGATCACTTTATGCTCATCCTCAGTCCCTTTTTCCATGGAAGCCACCAGATACACCTTGGCGCCAAAGGCCTTGGCATGTTTTACCGCTACTCTCAAAGCCGACCGTGATGCCCCCGAGCCATCGAAACAAACCATAATCTTCATTTAAATCTCTCCTTTAACTGTAATCTTTAAGAAATTAAAAAAACTATTTATTTAAAAAACAAACCGTTCATTTTCTATAGACCGACCGCGGGACGAACGCAGTTTGACCCTCAGGCCAGAGTACAAAACGAAAACCGTTTGGCCGGATTGATTGTATAATTTAATAGCATAAACATGGTCGATTGCATAGAAGGGGTTTTATAG
>JBAQGR010000808.1:0-5773 GCA_049287895.1 Desulfatitalea sp. | reverse complement strand
TTGTAGTACACGATGGCCTGATCCAGATGGCCCTGCCTATGAAACGCCACACCGCAATTGTAAGCGGCTTCCACGGACCGCGGGTTCAACTCCAGCGCGCGTTGATAGGCCGAGATCGCCGCCGGGAAATTGCTTGCGGCCAAGCATCCATTGCCTTCGTCTAAATAGGTTTCGGCGGTGCGCTGATTTCCATGCCGAATCATTGTTCTGCCATTTCCTGTGTGTTTCAGAAAAGCCGGTTCGTTTTCGGCCTCAAAGGGGCAGCTGGAGCAACGTTTCTACTCTGCTGGGCGCTCAGGTAACACTGAGCAAAAAAGATGCCATCCTGCCCGTCGCACCTTTGGATAAGCAATGGGCAGGATTCACATATTTTCTTGCGTGGCCGAATCAACAGCTCATTCGCCATTGGACCCTTGGGCCACGGAATCAATCACTGTTTTTCGAGGATGTGAGATGGTTGGGTATTTGTTGATCCTCGCCGGGGATTTGACGTCCTATTGCCAAAGGGATGACGTCCAGCAAGGGGAAGTGCGGGCAGGGTCGCCGGCGGGCATGGTGGCGCGGCGACCTGCTACGATATCATTCGAGTTGACCGGAGGTTGATCCTCGCAGTCCGGCCGCGATATTTTTATTTATTTTTATAATGATATCAAGCTTTTCAGGTGAAGGAAAGGCCATGGTTTCAAAGATCCGACGATCGATGAACCGGCTGAGCAGGATCATGTTTTTCTTGATGCTGGCAGGTAAGGGATTATCCTCTTTGGCCAACTCGACCTGGAAGATGCTCCAGAGCCGCTGATTGTATCGGAGTGCATTGTCCAGACGCGCATTGAGATCGGCGGCATCCCAGTTCTTTTGGCAATCAATAAGTTTGAGAGCACCTTGTGTCAGAACGCGTGCTTCCGTCTCGCGACCCGACATCGTCTCCTTGTGTACTGTTTGGTAGGTTTTCACAGCATTGTTTTGCACGGTCAAGGACCTCCTGTTCAAATTTTATCAAATGGCGAGCCGTTTTAAGTGCATCGTAATATTTGGAGTGAAGAATAAACTCGTTGATTTGGTCGATCAGCCCCAAAGAGCTTGGGGCCGCTGACAGAAAATCACGAACCAATTCCCAGTACAGCTTGTGATGATCGGCAAGGTGATCTCCATCCACGTACATTAACTGGATGGTGAAATAGATCCGTTTTGCGGGTGTATCGGCATCCTTGGGGCTGAGAATATTCTTGTGGCGTAAAATCGGGACGCTGTTTTCGACAATGAACTCCGCCTTGGTCGAACCGTTGGTGATGACGGCTCCGCCCAGGATCAAACGTTCGTAAGGCTTTAATGTAAGTTTAAGCGCCATGACACTCTTAAGCCCAGTAAGCGTTTATTGAAAAGAATCATTTTACCTGTTGTTATCTTGTGCTGCCAAATAATGCAGATATTGTGCCACTAAGATATGGCGGCCATGGCCCGATTGGCATCTGCCGCAAATCCTTGGCGTTTTCGCTGCAGGGCCGCATAGGAACTGGACATCTTTCCAAGGGCCTTGTGCACCAATTGGTCCGAAGCATCGGTTGCCAGGGCCGGCAAATTGAGACCATCGACACCTGAATGGACCGGTTGGTGCCGGATAATTACCGGTGGTTGATCCTTGGCGATAGTCAACTCCCAATCGCCCGCCTCGGCGAATCTCTTCTTATCGCCAAGAATTTTGGACGGTGAATCGTCGGGCGGCGGCATGGTCAACTGATCGATCAATTGGCGCAGCCCACCGAACTGCCGCAAAGCGGTAATTCTTTCTTCGTTGTTCTGCAAATAGGGGGGGTACTGCTTTACGATCTCTTCCAGCGAAGCGGTCATCTGTTGCAGGTTCTTCTCAATGGTGCCCATGGTGTAGTCCACCGCTCTGATCTGCTGGGCGATGGTTCGGATCTCATCGTTGGCTCCCTCCAGCTCATTAATAAGGATGCGATCAGGCGATGGGGTGGTCACTTCGGCCACTTGAGGAACACTGACCGTCGCGTTCTTCTTTGTTTGGGCTGTTTTTGGCGGCTCCACGTCCGGTCCTCGATGAACATCGGCAGGTAAGATAGTGCCCTTTACCGCTGTTATATTGCTATCCGAAATTTTCATGGAAACCTCGCAGTGGGTCAGGCAGAGGGGCGAACCCCTCTGCCATCAAAGTACAACACAACCCGAGATGGTCGTTGGCGATGACGCTTGATACTACGTTAGAACAGTCGCAGTACGGACTGAGCCGCCTGAGAAGCCAGGCTCAACGAGGTGGTGCCCAGAGACTGACGTGTCTGCAGCATCAACATGTTGGCGCCTTCTTCGTTCATGTCGGCATTGGTAAGTTCAGCCGCGCCGTCCTCCAGGGTGTTGATCATGCCAGAGGTGAAGTCCTGACGAATGGTGATGGTGCTCAGGTTGGTGGAGAGTTTCTGAGCTTCGCTGCGCAGCGCGGAACGTGCACTGTCCAACTTGGCAATGGCCGAGTTGATGGCCGCCTTTTGAGCGGTTCCACCGGCGCTAACCCACCCGTTGGCGGCGAAAGTGGCCAAGCTCAACGTGGCCCCCTGGGCCGAAGCGTCAAAGCCGGTCATGGTCAGCGAAGAGGTACCGGTTTCATCAAACTTCACCGTGTGGGTGATGGCCGTGCCGTCCAGCAGGTTGATACCCTTGTAGCCGGAATCATCCCCCAACTGGTCGATCTGCGTGAGTACTGATGTATACTGGCCGTACAGAGTGTTGATTTCCGACGTGGTCGCCGCGGAGAGGGCCGACTGGGTCAACGATTTGGCAGACGCAATCAAAGCCGCGATCGATTCCACGCCTTCGTTGGACGCTGCAATCAATTGGACCGATTCAGACATCTCATCTTTACGAGAAGCCAAGTCGGTGGATCTCTGACGATGGCTCAAAGCGGTAAAATAGTTGACGGGATCATCAACGGCGCTTTGGACCCGCAGACCGGTGGCCAGTCTTTTCTGGGTGCTTTCCAGAAGTTTAGAGGTGTTCTGCAAGCTGAACAGGTTTTTCCGCATACCTGCGGTTAGAGTGATGGAAGTAGAAGATGCCATGATGTTTGCTCCTTTTCTAGGTATTTTTGGCCTTCTGGCCTATACGATACAAATAGTATTACGATAATTTTCGCCAACTACTGGCGCGCGTAAACAACTTCCGCTTCGCCTCCTTTCCCGCTCGGATTGCGCCATACGTTCATGTTATCGTCCGCCCCAAAACAAACTTTAGGGAAAAAAAGGAGGACCGCATATCTTTGGAATTAAATCGCTTTTGAAAGGAGTGCAGATAAATTCAAGCAAAAACTGCATTATGCAAATATTCTTTGCCTTTTTGCACATACATATAACTGACTGTAATTAAACATATTGACAACATATTCCAGTTGGCATGGGTCGGATATCATGATTATTCAATGTTATTACAGGATATTATCACGTTCATGCGTCCGGAAAAAGCGCGCTATCAAAATATATATCAATAATACTGTAGGTTATGTAACTTCAGCGCAGAACATCCGGAGAATTAAATAAAATAGAGCGGACGGAAATATGCAAAATGCAAAATAATTCCTCATACATGCTTTGTTTTTGGCGTGTGAGGGAATTAAGAACGGTGATTTCTTCAATCGGCCATATTTTTACTTAAAAGATGATATAGCTGCCATTACAGGGTTAATGGTTCCTGGGTCGGGTTTATGGGTCTTACGCAGGGCCACCTGCAAGGTTCGTGGCACAAACTTTGCTGTTAGCTTGATGCATCCCATATTCAAAACCCAAACCAGATGGAGGGCGCGCGTGCAAGATATGGCAGCGAGTCAAATCTCGAGTGCTGAAAATGCAAACTCCTTATGCTTCTCTGGCATTTCGGGTCCGTCGGGTCAGATCGGTTTTCAGGGTGTTGTCGGCAAAAGCCGCGCCATGCAACAAGTCTTTCGCTTGATTGAACGTGTGGCGGACAGTGACAGCACCATCTTGATCAATGGCGAGACGGGCACGGGTAAAGGGCTTGTCGCCAAGGCCATCCATTCTTGCTCCTACCGGAAAGACAAACCGTTTGTGGCCATAAATTGCGGCGCCATTCCCGAAAATTTACTCGAAAGCGAGCTGTTCGGACATGTGAAGGGCGCCTTCACCGGAGCCACATCGGCCAAGATAGGCAAATTTGAGGTGGCCAATGGGGGTACCATCTTTCTGGATGAAATCGGTGACATGAGTCCCGATTTACAAGTCAAGGTCTTGAAGGTGCTTGAAGAGCGTGAGTTCGAGCCGGTCGGCGGCTGCAAATCGGTTCGAGTGGATGTGCGGATCATTGCCGCCACCCACCGCGACCTGGAAGAAGAGGTCCAGAAGGGCAATTTCCGCGAAGATCTTTTTTACAGGCTCTATGTGATCCCCATTCAGCTGCCTGCCCTGCAGGATCGCCCCGTCGACGTCCCTCTGCTCACCCACTACTTCTTGAACAAACTGAACCAGGATAAAAATACCCGTGTCTGCGGCATCTGCCAGGGTGCCATGGAAATCCTCATGCAGCATACCTGGCCCGGCAATGTGCGCGAGCTGGCCAACATGATGGAGCGCATGGTGGTACTCAAAGGGGAAGGGGAGATCCAGGTGAATGATCTGCCGGCCAAGCTCAGGCCCGAAGGCGGACACGAGATTCCCACGGTGGTCGTGGCGACTCCCGAGATCGATGGCGAAGGCATCTGCCTGAATACAGCGGTCAGCGAGTTCGAAAAGAACCTTATCTATCAGTCCTTAGAAAAGACCGATTGGGTCAAAAACAAAGCCGCCAAGTTGCTCCATGTCAAACGGACAACCTTAGTCGAAAAAATTAAACGCTACGATTTGCAAAAATGCGCCTGATTGTTCGATTGTTATAGGCGAAAACCTCGAGTGGATGTTAAAGCTACATGGGCAAATTAGAATCATTCCATTGCGCGACGCCGCCCAGTGAGCTTGGTTTCCGGCCATCTGTGCCGAATACGGTCTTTCCGGTTAAGGGACGTACGGGTGACAGCGAGTGCGCTGTGTTCCAACCGCTCTATCATTGCAGTGGGCCCGACGGCCGCACGGACAATCCAGAAGAGGAAACCGCCCTGATCGAACAAGCGCGTTGTCGCGGGACTCAAAGCGGTTTGACCTCCGGTCAGAATGAGGCGTGCCGAATGGCCCGCAGCTCCTTAGCCCCCAGCCTGAAAGCCTTTATCCACACAGCGAACCAGTTGGCGGCATCCAACCAGCATATCAAAACGCAGGTCAGCGCCAAGATAATCGAGCTGGCCCTGGCCATCACCGAAAGGATCATGGGTGAGCCCACTGCCCTGGCAGCAGCGGCAACAACCGACATCAAGGGTGTTCTGGAAAAGAGCCTGTTCGAGCTGAATCGTCTATCCCTGCATCTGAATCCTGATGACATTCAGGGGATCGAATCGTTGCTCATCGCCGACGGCCTGGAATGGCCCAACCATCCGGACATTCGCTTTGAAAGCGATGCCTCCGTGCTGCCTGGCGAAATGCGCATAGCCAATCAAACAGCCTCCAGGCAACTGCTCGACCAACAGGCCATTCCAGCATTGGCCGAACTGCTCGGCAGAGGCGCCCAGCCCTCCATTTAAGATCTTTAAGATCTCTTTTTTTCTAAGCCATCCAGTAAAACGCGTCAACAAAGTGACATCTATCATCCTGCCGATAACACCTAACCGGAATCACGGGCAGCAATGCATTTACCGCTCGTATCTTAAAAAAATATATATCTACCA
>JBAQGR010000807.1:0-2147 GCA_049287895.1 Desulfatitalea sp. | reverse complement strand
CCACTATACCCGCTTGAGCCAATGGAACCTGAGCGTGGACAGCAGCATGTATCCATTGGGCTCATGCACCATGAAGTACAACCCCAAAACCAACGAGCGCCAGGCCGCGCTGCCCGGCATCGCCGGCGCCCATCCTTTGCTGCCCGAAGCATTGAGCCAGGGATTGCTGCGCTTGATCTTCGATCTGGAGCGCTGGCTGGCTGAGATCACAGGCCTGGACGCGGTGAGCCTGCAACCGGCGGCCGGGGCCCAGGGCGAACTGACCGGCATGCTGATCTTCTACGCCCATCATTCCGCCCAGGGCCGGCCGCGCACCAAGATCCTCATCCCCGACACGGCCCACGGCACCAACCCGGCCAGCGCGGCCCTGTGCGGCTTTACGGCCGTAGCGGTGCCCTCCGGTCCCCAAGGCATCATAGAACCGCAAACAGTGGCCGCATTGATGGATGCGGATACGGCCGGCATCATGGTGACCAATCCCAACACGCTGGGGCTCTTCGAGTCCAATATCCGCCAGGTGGCGCAGATCGTCCACGCCAAGGGAGGCCTGGTCTATGCCGACGGCGCCAATATGAACGCCGTACTCGGCATGGTGGACATGGCCGCCATGGGCGTGGATGTGCTGCACCTCAACCTGCACAAAACCTTTTCCACGCCCCACGGCGGCGGCGGCCCGGGCGCCGGACCGGTGTGCGTGACCCAAGCCCTGGCCCCCTATCTTCCCGTGCCGCGCGTGGTGCAGCAGGACGGCCGCTTGGCCTGGAGCAGCGACTTTCCCGGTTCCGTAGGCCGGCTGCACGCCTTTTACGGCAACTTCGGCATCCTGGCGCGGGCCTACAGCTACATCCTGTCGCTGGGGGCGGAGCTGGTTCAGGTGAGCCGCCTGGCCGTCCTCAACGCCAACTACATCAAGGCCGGACTCAAGGATTACTTCCACCTGCCCTTTGACCGGCCCTGCATGCACGAGTGCGTCTTCACGGACAAGCGCCAACTGGCCCACAAGGTGTCGGCTCTGGACATTGCCAAACGGCTCATCGACTACGGCTTTCATCCGCCCACCATTTACTTTCCCCTGGTGGTCAGCGGCGCCCTGATGATCGAGCCTACCGAGAGCGAATCCAAAGAGACCCTGGACCGCTTCATCGCGGCCATGCAAGCGATCGCCCGCGAGGCCGAGAGCGATCCCGAACTGCTGCACCAGGCCCCGCGCCACGCCAAAGTGCGCCGCCTGGACGAGGTGCAGGCCGCGCGCAAACCGTGCCTGATGGGATAGCGCCCATGCGGCCGGGATATCTGCTCGATCTGCCCCCAACCGATTACAGCCAGGCCCTGGCCCTGCAACGCCGTGCCGTGCAAGCCCGCCGGGAGGGTCGCCTGGAGCGTGACCTGGTGGTCATGCTCGAACACCCGCCGGTCTTCACTCTGGGACGCCGCGGCGGCCGGGAGAATCTGCTGGTCTCCGAAGAGACATTGCGGGCCAAAGGCATCGCCGTGGTGCCGATCGAACGGGGCGGCGACATCACCTATCACGGCCCCGGCCAACTCGTGGTCTACCCGCTCATCGATTTGAACGCCGGGCATCATTCGGTGGTCGCCTTCGTGGCGGCCCTGGAACAGGCCATGATCCGCACCGCGGCCCACTGGAGTGTGGCCGCCCGCGGCGACGCGCTCCATCGCGGCGCCTGGGTCGAGTCGCGCAAGCTGGGCAGCGTGGGCATCACCGTGCGCCGCGGCATCACCTTCCACGGCCTGGCCCTCAATGTCAGCACCGATCTGACGCCGTTCTCTTGGATCAATCCATGCGGTATCCAGGCGTGCACCATGACCACCCTGGCCGTGGAGATCGGAGAAGATGTGCCGATGAAGGCGGTGCGAAGTGAAATGGCCAAACATCTGAGCGACCTGCTTCAACTGGAGTTTCATACAATCGATACGGACAAATTGCGGTTACTAATTAACCATGCTTAGCCACTTGGCGTCATCCCCGCGAAGGCGGGGATCCAGTCTTAGAACATGAAAAGCTTTTATGTATACATCCTGGCCAGTACACGAAACGGAACCTTATACGCAGGTGTGACTTCGAACCTGATTCAACGCATTTGGCAGCATAAACACGATGTCGCGGAAGGGTTTTCATCCAAATATAG
>JBAQGR010000806.1:0-1545 GCA_049287895.1 Desulfatitalea sp. | reverse complement strand
GCACTCTCTTGGTGTTTACACGCTCCTTTTGTAATTCATGCGAGATCCACATTCCCTCAGCATCATCACCAATATTTCCACATGCAGAAACTGCAATACCCAATCGTGCCAATCCAACAGAGACATTACATGCACACCCACCCAACGCATTATATCGATCTTCAATATGAACTTTATCACCATAGAAAAAACTAAAACTGCGTACGTCATCCGTACTATGTTCCGCATAGTGTGGTAATACTGTTGGATCCAATGGAAAAAAAATGTCCTTTCCCATACTACCCACACAGATCACTTTTTGTTTTTCCTGCGCCATAATGATTAAATTTGCTCCTCAATCGTTAAAAGTCGATTGTATTTACACAATCTCTCTCCACGTGACAATGAGCCCGTCTTGATAAAATCCGCATCTGCACCAACTGAAAGATCCGCTATAAAATCATCGATCGTCTCACCGCTTCGATGTGATACGATCACGCGCATGTGATGCTCCTGCGCCAATGCAATACACTGCAACGTTTCCGTAACAGTACCGATCTGGTTTGGTTTGATCAATACAGCATTACATGCTTTCATTTCAATTGCCTTTTGCAGTCTCTTTGTGTTTGTCACCAATAGGTCATCGCCAATAAGCATGATCTGTTCATTGAACTTCGTGTACATTTCTTGCCATCCCTCCCAATCATATTCGGTGAGACCATCTTCGACACTGAACACAAAATCATCTGTGACCCATTGCTCATAACGCTCGAGCAATTGCTCTTTCGACAATGCCTCATTCTCCAATTCAAATTTGTATTGCTTGCAATCCTGACAATAAAAAGAATTTGCAGCAGCATCGATCCCGATGCTGATCTGCGTTCCCATTGCATAACCCGCACTCTCTGCAGCTTTTTTGATCTCAAGTAGCGGTGATCGATTGCTTTCCAATCGAGGCGCAAATCCACCCTCATCTCCAACTGCTGTTGACAACTTCTTTTCTGCCAGATTTTTTTGCAATGTATGAAAGATCTCAGCACCTGCGCGATACTGTTCTTTGAATGTTTCAATACCGCGCGGCACCACCTTATATTCCTGAATCGCCAACCCGCTATCTGCATGCATTCCACCATTGATCACGTTGAACATCGGTATTGGCATATTTAAATTCTTTGTTCCATGTATTTCTGCAATATACTGATACAAAGGCACATCCTTATCAATTGCCGCCGCACGACATGCTGCCAGTGATACACTGAGAATCGCATTTGCCCCCAAACGTGCCTTATTCTCCGTACCATCCAACGTGATCATCGCCTCATCAATGGCCTTTTGATCCGTCACATCCATACCTACGATCCTTTCAGCAATTTCACCATTGACATATGACACAGCCGTGAGCACACCCTTGCCACCAAAACGATTGGCATCGCCATCGCGCAATTCCAATGCTTCAAATTCTCCCGTTGACGCTCCACTAGGCACTTGTGACCATGACTTATGCCCATTTTCCAGATGCACTTCAGCCTCAACTGTAGGATTACCACGCGAATCCAAGATTTCTCG
>JBAQGR010000805.1:0-2082 GCA_049287895.1 Desulfatitalea sp. | reverse complement strand
GCGTAGCGCCGGGCAACGATAGCCGCGGTCAGGCCGGCCGCGCATTCGGCCGCGATCCAGGCCAACAAGCCGAAGAGTACAAACCCGGCGCCGCCGTGATCCCAGAGGAAGAAGCACCAGGGGCATGGATGGTAGAGCACCTCGAAAAGATAGGGAGCCACCGCCATCTTCAGCCCCATGACGGCCGCCCCGATCCAGAGCAGGATCAGGCCGGTCGCCAACCCTGCCGTCAGCGGGCCGGCCGGCGCCGGTCGGCGCCATTGCACGGCGCCCCAGCCCGCCACCAACAGGGCGCCGCCGAAACAGGCGATGCTCCAGACCTGGGGAGAGAGCATGGACACAGCCTCGGCGCCGCCGCGCCCACCCAACTGGTCATAGACCACCGCGCAGCAGCTCACCGGCCCCTGGGAGACAACCGCCGCCATGGCCCGGCCAAAGCGCCAGGTGGACAAGAAGAGCAACGGCGCGGCCAGCAGCAGCAAACGGCCCTGAGCCAGGGCCAGCAGCGCTTCGGGCCGGCGGCCGTCGATCTGTTCCACCACCCGCCAGCAGTAAAGCAGCAACAGGGTCAACAGACGCAGCAGTAAAGTCTGACGACCGGCCGGCCCCAAAGCCTGGAGCACGCCGGTACCGCACATGGCACCGGGCACATGGGCCACCCACGCGTTGCTGATGCCCATTACCAGCACCACCAGGGCGGCGGCCTGGGTCGCCATGACCCAGCGGCCTTGATAGACAGTCAGGGCCAGGGCCCGTTCGCGCCAGAGCTGCCCGGCCTCGCTGCCCGCCGGTTGCCAATGGGGCAAAATCGTCAGCAACCGCCACCCGGCGCCCAGATAGATGGCCCAGGCCGTCCCATCCAGGAGCCATATAGCCAGGACCAGCGGGTGCCAGATCATGGCGCGGCCTCCAGGCGCCCCTGGTCCAGGCGGTGACGGACCGGGAACACGCCGGCCGCGGCCCGCAGCCGCGGATCGTGGGAACAGACCACCAGGCAACTGCCCTGACCGGCCGTCTCGGCCAGCAGATCGAGCAGGCGGCGGGTCTGGTCGTCGTCCTGAAAGGCGCTGGGTTCATCGAGCAGTAAAAAACGCGGCCGGTTGATCAAGGCCCTGGCCAGGGCCACCCATTGGCGCTGGCCGCCGGAGAGCCGCCGCGGCGGGGCGTGGCGCATCGGTGCCAGTCCGAGCCGTTCCAAAAGCAACTCGGCGCGCGCCGAGTTCTCGGACCAGGCCGCCTCCCGGGGAACGCACGGCAGCAGCACATTTTCCAGCACGCTCAAATCGGAGAGCAGATGCAGGTGTTGAAACATCATGCCCACCTGCCGCCGCCAGCGGTCCTGGTGCGGTGCCGGCCAGCGGGACACCGGCTCGCCGTCGGCCCACACCTCGCCGCTGGTGGGCCGTAACAAACCGCCCAGCAGATGCAGCAGCGTGCTCTTGCCGGCGCCGGTGCGGCCGGTGACGAGCGTGGCGCGGCCGCACGCAAAGAGGGCATCGATGCGGTCGAGCACCGCGCCGGTGGCCGGCCGGGCAAAAGTGAGCGATCGGCACATCAATCCCGCTGCGGACATCAACGCTCCTCCGCGATACATTCGGCCGGCGGACGGATGGCCGCTTGCCACCCGGTCCAAAAGACCGCCGCCAGAAAAGGCAGGCCCACCAGGAGCGCGGCCAGGAGCAACCCACCGGCCGCCCCCTGGCAAGAGAGATAGAACGCCGGCGCTGGCCCGGACCAGCCGAAGATCCAGCGCGCCACCCAGGTGATCCCCGGCGCGAAGAGTAGCAAATAGGCGCCCGCGGCGCCCACGGCCACGGCCGGCCCGGCCACCAGCAGCCCGCGGTAGACATGCAGGCGCAGGATATCGCCGCCGCTCCAGCCCAGGGCCTTGAGCAAGCCCATCTCCCAGCGCCGCCGGTATCCGCCGGTCCCCACGGCCGCCACCACCAGGGCCAGGGCCAACAGCGCCGGAACAAACCCCACCAGGGTCAGACCGGTACGCCGGCCGATATCGTCCAACTGGCGCCCCAACTGCTCCCGCCGCGTAGTGATCCGCACCGGCCAGTCCAGAGCCCGGGCCAG
>JBAQGR010000804.1:0-1598 GCA_049287895.1 Desulfatitalea sp. | reverse complement strand
CCCAGGCAGAGGCACACATCGGCCCGGTTGCGCACCGCGTTGTTGGCCTCGATATGCACCATGGGCCAGGCCAGGGGATGGCGCTCGTCCAGCACCCCGCGGCCGGCCCAGGAGGTGGTCACCGGCGCGTGTAGTATTTCGGCCACCTGCCGCAGTTCGTCGAACGCCTGGGCGTGGATGACGCCGCTGCCCGCATGGATCACCGGCAGCCGGGCATGGATCAGCATGGCCGCGGCCTGGGCCACCTGCTCGTCCGGCGGCGGCTGGGGCCGGGTGCGGCGGTATTGGGCCGGCGCCAGGATAGGCACCGCAGCGCACGGGCCGTTGATCAGGTTTTCAGGCACATCCAGATGGACCAGCCCCGGCCGGCCCTGGTAGCATTTGCGCAGGGCCTGGCGCAACAGTTCGGGAATGCGCTCGGCGTAGGCGCAGGTGGCCGACCACTTGGCCATATTCTTGATGCTGCCCACATGATCGAAGCATTGATAGGCCCCGCCCCGGTCCGGATAGGCGATGCCCGTGCGCCGCGAGCTGGTGATCAGCAGCACCCGGTTGCCCTCCACGTTCTCCACGGCCACCCCGGCCAGCATGTTGGCCACGCCCGGGCCGTTGCTGGCGATGCACACCCCCAGCCGGCCGGTCAGGCGGGCATAGGCCCCGGCCATATGGGCGGCCACGGCCTCATGGCGCGGCGTGATCATCTGGAGCCCTTCTTCGACGCATTGGGCAAACAATTGCAGGTAGGTGCCGTCCACGATGCCGAAGAACTTTTCCACCCCCTCGGCTTTGAGCATTTTGGCGATGATTTGACCGCCGGTGGTTTGGGACATGGTGTGCCTCCTTGTGTGGTGAAGTTCGGGGCGTACCCCGGCCGTCCCGTTAATCCTTGGGCGGCCGCAGCAAACGGTCGATCATGGCCGTGGTGCGTTGCAGGTGTTCGGCAACGGCCCGGCCGTTGAGCGGGCCCTCGATCTCCAGGTATTCGCGTATGCGGATCTTGAAATGGCTGGAGACCAGGCTGGTCATGAACACGATATAGAGGCTGTTGATGAGAAAGGCGGTGAAGTTGACATCCAGATCGTCGCGCACCAGCCCCTTTTGCATATCCCGCCGGAGCAAGGCCTTGAGATAATCGGCGGTGTGCTTTTCCACTTCCAGGGACATCTGATCGGAAAAGCGCTCCATGCCGGCCGAAGCGATATTGTCGTAGAGAATCAGATATTCCGGGTAGGTCTGGACGAATTGCACTCCCTGCCGGAAGATGTGCTCCAGTTGGCGAAAAATATCCCAGCCGGGATTCAGATCGCCGTAGACCGCCTGGCGCGAGCGCTCCATGCCGTCCCGGCACACGTAAAGGTAGAGGTCTTCCTTGCTGTCGAAGTAGTTGTAGATGGAACCTTTGGCCACGCCGGCGCGACTGGCCAGCTCGGCCACGTCGGTTTGGTTGAAACCCCGTTCCGCGAAAAGAAGGGCCGCCTCCCTGAGCAGGCGTTCGCGCTTGTCCGCAGCGATCTTGGAGAAGGTATCTTTGGGCATAAAACCTCCGCTCACACTTATGACTGACCGGACAGTCATACTGTTACGACAAACCCATTCCC
>JBAQGR010000803.1:0-1735 GCA_049287895.1 Desulfatitalea sp. | reverse complement strand
TCGAGGCCATGGAAGATCTGCTGGGCCAGCATTTGGCCAAAGAGGAGGCGGTTTACACCTCCAAGCGCTATTGCCTGAAGGGCGGCCGCTTGACCGAAGCCGACATCCGCCGGATCGCCTCCGAGTTGCTGGCCAACGACATCATCCAGCAGTGGAAGATCTTCAGCCGCGGCCAGTGGAACCCTTCCGAAGGCATCGGCATCATCATTCCCAAAGTGCGCCTGGACCGCGTGCCGACCCTGAGCGTGCTGCCCATCGACTCCGACGAAACACTCCAGCGGCTGAGCGTCGAGCGTAATCTGGCCCTCAACCCCAACGACATCCCGGTGATCCGGGCCTATTTTTTGAATTCGCGCGTGCGCTCCGAGCGGGTCCAGGCAGGACTCAGCGATCCCACCGATCTGGAGCTGGAGTATATTTCCCAGGCGCGCAGCGACCATTGCAACCACAACACCTTTCGCGGCCTGTTCCACTACAGGGATCTCTCCAGCGGCGAAGAGGAGACGATCGACAGCCTGTTCAAGAGCTGCATCGAGGCGCCCACCCTGACCCTGGCGAAGCAAAAGCCGTGGGTCGTATCGGTACTGTGGGACAACGCCGGCGTGGGCCGCTTCGACGACGAGCATTACTACACCATTACCGGCGAGACCCACAATTCTCCCTCCAACATGGAAGCCTACGGCGGCGCCATCACCGGTATCGTGGGCATCTACCGAGATCCCCTGGGCACGGGCCGCGGTTCGCGCCTGATCATGGGCAGCTACGGGTTTTGCGTGGGGCCGCGCGATTATGCCGGCAACTTGAAGCCGCGTTTGCATCCGCGGCGGCTCCTGGACGGCGTCATCGAAGGGGTGCGCGACGGCGGCAACAAAAGCGGCATCCCCACGCCCTTCGGACAGGTGCTCTTCGATCACGGGTACATGGGCAAGTGCCTGGTCTATGTCACGGCCCTGGGGATCATGCCGGCCACGGTGCACGGCGAGCCGTCCGATCAGAAGAACATTTTACCCGGCGACCTGGTGATTATGTGCGGCGGCCGCGTGGGCAAAGACGGCATCCACGGCGTCACCGCCTCGTCGGAAACCTTCTCCGAACACACTCCGGCCGGCCATGTGCAGATCGGCGACCCCTATACCCAGAAGAAGATGCACGATTTTCTGCTCGAAGCCCGGGACGAGGGGTTGATCCGTTTTATCACCGACAACGGCGGCGGCGGCCTCTCCAGTTCGGTGGGCGAAACCGCCCGCTACTCCAACGGCTGCGAGATCCAACTGGAAAAAGTGCCCCTCAAGTACGCCGGCCTGGACCAGTGGGAGATCTGGGTCTCCGAATCCCAGGAGCGCATGACCGTGGCCATCGCGCCGGAGAACGAGCGCCGTTTCTTTGAACTGTCGGCCCGCCATGCCGTGGAGAGCACGGTCATTGGCCGCTACACCGATTCGGGCAAGCTGCACATCACCTACGACGGCAAGCCCTGCGCCCATGTGGACCTGGACCTGCTGACGGCCGGGTTTCCCCAGTGGCGCTTCGACGCCGAATGGCGCTCGCCCGAAGAGCGCGGGTTGCGCGAACCGGTGCTGCGCGAACCGCGCGACCACAACCATCTGCTGCTCGACATGCTGGCGCGTCCCAACATCTGCGCCAAGCGCTGGATCACCCGCCAGTACGATCACGAAGTGCAGGGCACCAGCGTGATCAAACCGCTGGTGGGCGTCGGCCGCGATGTCTCCAGCGA
>JBAQGR010000802.1:0-2261 GCA_049287895.1 Desulfatitalea sp. | reverse complement strand
ATCAATCTTGGCGCGGGCCAGCAGCCGCACCTGATCCTTGATCAGCGCAACCATTTCGCGGATGACTGCGGATTGAACCGCCGGGCTGCGATCCACCATCACCGCCAGAGCATACGTCAGGCGGCCGGCCGGCCGCACGAGAGTATAGACATAGGGGCGACGCTGTTCGAAACCAATGCTTTTATAAAAGCCGGAGGCCTGGATTTCGGAATCCAGGAGTATTTCCCGGACGCTTGGAAGACTGTTCTTCCAAAGCAGCCAGGCCCCGGCCACCAGAAAGGTGCCCACCCCACGGTGGACCGGCCGCGCCTGGGACGCCCCATCCGGCCGGTGCTGGGCCGAAGCGATATACTTGATCTCCATGCCTTTGTAGAACAGGGCTGTTTTGAAACGCAGAAAGATCAGGCCGGCAACGGCACCGTCCACCAGGCAGGCGAAAAGTTGGGGCGCGGTGCCGTTGACCAGGCAGCGCAACACGAAACGCACGCTGAAAAAGGGCAGTTGCCGATCGGCCACCTGGAGCAATGCGTCGCGCGTGTAGGGAAAGGGCAGAAAAAAAGCAGCGTCAGCGGCGTTCACTGCGCCGCAAAAGAGCACCCGGGGATCATCAGCGGCCCGGGGCAAGCCCTCATTGGACGCGGGGTCGGCCAGCCGGGCCAGGAGCGACCGCGCCGCGGCCCCGGACCCCTTCGCGCCGGCGCCCTGGACATCGAGCCGGTCCATGGCCAGATTGATTTCGTGCCGCACCAGAAGCATCAAGCCGGCAGTGTGGATCGCTTGGCCGGCCGTGGCAAAACCAGCCTTGCCGCCAGCCGCGGCCAGCGCCAGCTTTTTGGCCATTTCGCCGTACTTGATCAGCAGCGGCTGTTCGATGGCAGCTAGGCCTTCGTTGAAATAGCTGCTCTTATTTACCGTCACTGCTTGATGGTCGAAAGTAAAATGGAAACATGTAGGATCGTCCGCGGGTTGTGCTTCGCCGGGTGCATCGATGCGGCCCGTCCCGAACAGCTCGGTCAGAGAGTAGCCGATCTCCGCGTCCCTGGCGGCGATGGCGTCGATGGCCTGTTTGAGTGTTTCGCGTTTGAGCATGGGAACGCGCGACCTCCGCCAGCGGTGGACCGGTGGTTTTTCAGCCCTGGGCACCGATGCGGCAAGGCAGTTCGACGGTAAAGGTGGCGCCTTGGCCGGGTTGGGAATCGACGCGCAGCGTGCCTTCCAATTGGTTCAAGATCGCCCGGCAGATCGGCAGGCCCAACCCGGTCCCCTGGGGTTTGGTCGTAAAAAAGGGTTCGAAAATCTTCGCCTGATCGCCCGCCGCGATGCCGGGGCCATTGTCACGGATGGTCACCGTGAGGCGCTCGGCGTCGGCGTGCACGGCCAGGTGGATCTGCCCCCCCTTGTTCAAGGCGGCCACGGCATTGAGCAGCAGACTTTGAAACACTTGGCGCAATTTGCCCTGATCGCTGCGCACGGCAGCCAGCGGCTCCCCGTAATCGCGGATGACTTGGATGCTGCTCCGTTCCAGCTCTTTATGCAGGAAAGCGAGCAGATCGTCGAGCAAGGCGCCGAGCTGCACTTCACTGACGATGGGTTCATCGGCGCGCACGAATTGCAAAAATTTGTCGATCAACAGATGCCCACGCGAGGCCTCGCGCGTGATCTGGGCCAAGGTTTCACGACTGTCGGGCGACGGACCGGCCATGTCGTGACCGGCCAGCCATTTGGCCGACACGTCGATGTTGGCCAGGATATCCTTGAGCTCTTCGTAAAAACCCAGGGACAATTCCATGGAAGAGGAGAGATAGCTGGTGCGGCGCAACTGCTGGTCGAGCAGGCGCAGACTCTGCCCCTTGGACTCCAGCCTGGCGATCAGCCGACCGGTAGTAGCGAGCACGGCGGCCACGATGATGACTGCGCTCACGAAGAAGAAAACGATCACCATCACGATGGCCTGATGATGAGCGGCCACTTGAGCGCTCAGGGCCTCCAGGGTATGGGCTTCCAGCTTTTCGAAAACATAGTAGGCGATGACCCCGACGATGACGATCATGGGAATAAAGACCACCGCCAGCAGGGTCAGAACCGCCTTGAGCCATACCGGCCGGTAGTAGGGATAGTCGTTGGGTTGGACCTTCTTGAACGACGCGGATGGATACTTGGTCATGCCCTAACCCCTCTTGGCCCATACCGCTCGGCGGCCTATCGCGCGGCGTCCACGACTTCATCCTTCTCTTCCGGCAGATAGTGCAGCACATCCCGCA
>JBAQGR010000801.1:0-5403 GCA_049287895.1 Desulfatitalea sp. | reverse complement strand
AGTTAAGCGGTTGTTGCGCAGTATGACAGGCTAAATGTCGAAAATCAATATCAAACTATAGTAAGTAACGTTGTAGGGTTAATCGAAACAAAGGATAAATCAGTAATAAGGGTTAACATAAATAGAGCAACCATTCAATCTAGCCGATCGCGGCCCTTTGGGCCACTCCGGCTGATTTTTTCGTTGTGAATAGAACATAAAAATGGAAATAGCGTTACAAATATTTTGCAATATCCTGCTATTGGTCTTTATTGCGTGGGTAATCAGGTTGAATTTTTATACTCGGGCTTACATGGATAATTGGGCACTCAAAAACAGGTTTACTATTGTTCGGAAGCTATTTTCCCCATGGCATTACTATGGCTTCTTCGCGTGGGTGGCAGAGTTTCATTCAATATCGGTTTTACCTATCGCGGCCCAATAGCATTAAATGTTACTTTAGTAGATTGACTTAACAGGGAGTTGAAAAAGTTATAAAAACCTGATTCGAACGACCAAAGTTTGGTAGTAGTAAAACGCAAGTTGCTGAAATCATATAGCGCGAAATTATGCTATCTCGATATTTTTAGAGTAAAAATGAATTTTTCAACTACCTGTTAAGTGACACAGAAGTACGATTGTTACTTTGGAGGAGTTTCATGGCGAAAACTTCATACGAACAGCGAAGCAGCGCCAAGGCGCAGGCCATCGTTAATGCAATCTTCGATATCGGCGGCATCGGATATGTTGCGTTGAACTCGGGTTGGGAATCCCTGGAGACTTTTCTCTTGAAAGCAAAGGAACCCATACGCACGCCATGAACATTTCCGTTATCCTCGCCCATCCCAATGAGCAAAGTTTCAACCATGCCATCGCCCAGGCGGCGGTCGAACGGATCGAACGCAACGGGCACGGTGTTTATTTCCATGATTTATATAAGGAGCGTTTCGACCCACTTCTTTTCGGCGCTGAAATCTCCAGGGACGCGCCATTGCCGGCGGCCATCGCGCGGCATTGCGCAGAGATCGCCGTCGCGGAGGGTATCGTCGTCGTGCATCCGAACTGGTGGGGTCAGCCGCCCGCCATTTTGAAAGGGTGGGTGGACCGGGTGATCCGACCTGGGATTGCCTACGAGTTTCTGGAAGGCGACAGCGGCGAGGGCATACCCAAAGGGCTGCTGAAAGCCAGGAAGGCAGTGGTTTTCAATACATCCAATACCGAAATGGAAAGGGAACGCAAGGTTTTCGGCGACCCACTGGAAACCATTTGGAAGAATTGTATCTTCGGCCTTTGCGGCGTAACCGGCTTTTACCGCCGTATGTTCACGACGGTTGTAACCAGCACGGACAGTCAGCGCAAGGCCTGGCTCGACGAGGTCCGGCACCGCGTGGACCGGCTGTTTCCAAGCGGGAGCGTTGCCGATCAGGCCGTTGACAAAAAAATTTAACTTTTCCCCGAAGGCGCCGATAGATGGGATGTGACAGTGTCGAATGGCCTATCTGCTTGCCGTTAAAGGGGGTCGCAATGAAAGTGCTCGTGGTCGATGACTCGCTCGTGGTACGAACGATTATAGAAAATGTTGTAAAAAAGATGGGGTACGGGGTGTTGCAAGCCGGCAACGGATGGGAGGCGCTGGATCTTTTGGCCCGACACGCCGAATCGGTAGGGCTGGTGCTGTTGGACTGGAATATGCCGATCCAGAATGGCTATGAAACCATTAAACAGATTAAAAGCAATCAGTTTTATGATCATATCTGCATCTTGATGGTTTCCACCGAATCCGAAGACGAAAAGATCGACCAGGCCATGGCGGCCGGCGCTAACGGGTATCTTGCCAAACCGTTTAGTGAAGAGGAACTGGCCGACAAGATCAAGGCGACCTTGGCGGATTTCGGATCCAGGTAAACCCAAGGGCTGTCGCTTCATTCGCGGGGCTGCCGGAGTCGCCTGGGCGGACAGTCCGTGAAAATTGGGCCTTCGAATGGGCCGGTGGGCTCAATGACGGGGAGTACGATTGGGAGAGTGACTATGAATAGTGTTTTGTTGGTCGATTGTAGCGCCGAGGCAACCAAAATTATTGGCGGGCTCTTGGCAGATACCTGCACCCTGTCCAGTCAGGCCTTCGGCGATGCGTTTGCGCCCAAGGATGCCCGCATGATCATCCTCGAGGCCCGGGAGCCCATCGAGACGGATGTGGCTAAGGTTTCCAGGATCAGGGTGGCCTGCGGCTTCAGGGCGATCCCCATTGTCGTCATAAAACCGGGAGATGACTTCGCGACCATCGAACGCTTCCTGACGGCCGGCGCCACGGAAGTGCTCGCCCTCGACGCCCCTCCGGGCGCATGCCGGCAAATACTCCAGGGCCACTTGATCCCCAACCGCAAGCCCCTGGAAAAGGAGATGGAATACCTCACGCCCTTTATCGAGAACACCACCTCCGTATTGAAGAAAATGGCATTTATCGACGCCACCTTCCGGGAAGTCTATTTTGCCGATGATTTGAGAATTTACGGAGACATCTCGGGAATTATCGGTTTGTCCGGCGCTTCGGAAGGAACGGTGGCGATAACGCTCTATTGGAACCTTGCGCGCAAAGTTATCGCTAACATGATGAAGGTGCCGGAGGAGAAGATCAACTCCGAATATATTCACGATGGTGCCGGCGAACTGATCAATATGATCAGCGGCAGCACCAAGAAAAGGTTCAAGGGTACGCCGTTTCATTTCGATCTTTCGCTGCCAACCGTCGTGGTCGGCTCCGGCCACCAGTTGGGCCACCCCGAGGGGTCGAGCATTGCCGTGTTGATTTTCGAGGTCGGCCAGGAGGCGTTCGTTCTCCAGGTGTGTCTCAAGCCTAAAATCAAATCCAACGAGCCGGGTGCAGCCGTTAAAGAGAATGAATTTTAACGCTTTCACTAACAAAGCCACAAAAGACGCCATTTGCCGATGACTGCCAGAAAAGATATCCTCCTCATCCATCGGGATAAACCCTTTGTCGATAAGGTTGCTCCGGTACTCGAAGGGTCGGGTTTTGCCGTGCACAAGGCTACTGGAATGCGGGAGGCCTTGTCGATCCTCGCGGCGCATACCGTGGGGCTGATCGTTTGTGACAAAGACCTGGAAGATATCAAGGGGCTTGATTTTCTCGGCTTCATAAAAAAAGACCCACTGCGGGAAAACATCCCCTTCATGTTTCTGGTGTCGCAGAAAAACCAGTTCCGGCCGGTCGAGGCGTTCACCCTCGGCGCCGTGGACTACCTGGTCTATCCGCTGGATGCCAAAACATTGCTCGGCCGCATCGGCGAATCGTTCCGACCCGCGGCCCAAGAAGCGCCGGCGGTCCGGCCGGAAGCGGTCCAGCCGGTGACCCAAGCGCCTGCACCCAAGGCCGCAGCCACGCCTCCCCAGCCGATGGTCTTACCGCCCATGAATGTCGATGTCTCCAGGGACGGCGTCATCTGGATGCCGAGCCGCATCAAAGCGTTCACGGCCCAAAGCATCGCCGTGCAGACATCGCTGTTCGGCAAGTCGGGCGTAGCGCTGATGGTGCGTTTCAGGTTGCCCGAGGGGCTTTTTGTAGTCAACGGCCACATCAAGACATTTGACTGCAAAGATTTCCAGAAACCGGCGGACATCGATATCGCCGTGGAAGAAGACGACACCTGGCGCCGTATTTACACGATCCTGACCCAAGACCCGGGCGCCACACCCGTGGCGGCGACGATCGCCACGCCGTCCATTGCGGACGCGCCACCGGCAGGGGATGAAGTCGCCGCGACCATCGCCCTGGCCGATACCGCCAATGAGGGCGTCGATATCAGCGGCGCACAGCTCCAGCAGAACGCTGTGAAAAAGAAGTCTTACGACATCCGCTTTTACCACAGCCTCATCGGCAAGCAGCTGGGCAACTACCGGGTCATCACCCTGATCGGCGCGGGGAGCATGGGCGGCGTATTGCAAGGCTGGGATGTGGCCCTGGAAAGAGAAGTGGCTCTGAAGATCATCTCTTTCGAACTGTCGTCCAAGGAAGAGTTTCGAGAGATGTTCATCAAGGAGGCCCGGGTGATCTCCAAGCTGAATCATCCCAATATCGCCCAGATTTACAATATCGGCAACAGTAGCGATATTCTCTTCTACGCCATGGAGTTCATCGACGGCATTACCCTGAAGGATATGATCCAAAAGGTTCGGAAACTCAATCTTCAGAAGGGGCTGGTCATCATGGCAACGGTGTGCAAGGCCCTGGAGACCGTCTACCGGAACAGCATCGTCCACAGGGACATCAAGCCGGCCAACATCATGATCACCCATACGGGCGTGACCAAGCTCGTGGATTTCGGTGTGGCACACAGTAAGGATTCCAAAAGCGCCGGCAAGCGGACGATCGCCGGCACGCCCTTGTATATGTCTCCCGAACAGATCGCCGGTCTGACCCTGGACCACAAAAGCGATATGTACTCCCTGGGCGCCACCTTCTACCACGCCTTCTGCGGCGCGCCGCCGTTCGAGGCCGATGAGATCAAGACGGTCCTGGATCATCATCTGAATTCGACGATGGTGCCCTTGTGCCAGAGGGACGCCGGCATTCCATCGGCTTTGAGCAAAATCATCGAGAAGATGATGGCCAAGGACCCCAACGACCGTTATCCCACCTTCCAGACGATCGTCGACGCCCTGCATGCCCTGAGCGCGTGACCGGCTGCCGCTACGTGCCGCGCATCCCAACAAGGACAGTTTCAACCATGCCATCGCCCAGGCAGCGGTTGCACGGATTGAACGCAACGGCCACAGGGCCTTGTTTCACGATCTCTACAAGGAGCGGTTCGATCCGCTCCTGTTCGGCGAAGAAATTCCCAAGGAGGCGCCGCTGCCGGCGGCCATCGCCCGGCATTGTGCGGAGATCGCCGCCGCGGACGGTATCGTCGTCGTGCATCCCAATTGGTGGGGCCAGCCGCCCGCTATGTTGAAAGGGTGGGTCGACCGGGTGATCCGGCCGGGTACGGCCTATGCATTTGTGGAAGGCGATTCCGGCGAGGGTGTGCCCGAAGGGTTGCTGAAAGCCCGAGCCGCGGTGGTATTCAATACATCCAATACCGAAATGGAAAGGGAACGGAGCGTTTTCGGCGATCCGCTCGAAACCATTTGGAAGAATTGCATCTTCGGTCTTTGCGGCGTGACCGGCTTTTACCGCCGCATGTTCGCCGTTGTCGTCACCAGCACGGAGCATGAGCGCAGAGGGTGGTTGGCCGAGGTCGGGGAAAGCATCGACCGGTTGTTCCCAAAAAGAGGTTGACACCGGGAATGGGTTTGTCGTAACAGTATGACTGTCCGGTCAGTCATAAGTGTGAGCGGAGGTTTTATGCCCAAAGATACCTTCTCCAAGATCGCTGCGGACAAGCGCGAACGCCTGCTCAGGGAGGCGGC
>JBAQGR010000800.1:0-3962 GCA_049287895.1 Desulfatitalea sp. | reverse complement strand
GCTCATGATTTCTGAACATTGCGCGTTTTCGTCTCCGGCGACTGAAAAAAAAGGGGAACGGATGGTCATCCGGAGCTTGCTGGGCAAAAAGATCTCCCAACCGATTGTAGACTAACGCGCGAACCTTTGGGTTCTCCCCGTAATTCAAGGCTTGAAGACTGATAAACTCCTCCCACCGATCCAGCACCTGCCCGTCTGATCGCGAATAGACCTGCGTGTACAAGGCCACGGTTCGCAGCGCCCATAACCGCTCAACCGGATTGCCGCTCTTCTGGCCTAAGGCGGATTCGAATAGGTGCCGAATATATTTTTGCGCCTTTTCGAAAGGCATTCCAAAAACAGCGTTATAATAAAATTGGGTCAGGGTACGCGCCAACCCAATGGAAAAGGTTGGGAACGAATCGAGCGCAGCCATCAAATGGGCGTGGGAATCCCGAAAGCGCTGGACGTTCCACAGATAGTCGGCCCTGGCGATCGCCGGGGCGATGGTCTCGTATCCAGCTACGGAGCATATGGCTTCTATCGCCGCGGGCTCCTTGGTGGCACCCTCTTCGCTGATATTCTGGGCCAACAGTCGCGCATAGGGTGCCCCGAAAGCTCCGGGGACAGTGCCGGCAACAATTTTCTCAAAGGCAGCGAGCGCCTTACTATCCTCATGCGCATAAAAAGCGCACAGCCCCTTGACCAACCATTTCCAGGAGATGAAAATCGAGCGCAGACCAATTGGCTTGATCGCTTCCAGGGCCAAACCGTAGCTTTGTTCGGCAATGGCTTTGAGAGCCGACTGAATCCGCTCCAGGCCATCACTGATTGGATCGGACAAGCCATTTGGATTGGGCACCTCTTCAAAGGCCGTGATCAGAGCGTCGGCCACCAAGGCTGCGTCTTGGCCGAGCAATGCATCGGCGGTACCCAATACGTTTACGGCCACTTGCGCCGCCTTGGCGTACTCTTTGCGTTTGCACCACAACCGAATGCTCTCCGCACAGGGCCTATTGCCAGCCAGTTTCTCGATCTGGTCGAGGACCATGGCCGCCTCTTGGACCATCCCCTTTTGGAGCCGCTGTTTGTATAGCCCCTCGTAAGCGGCCCGCAGATGGGGCCGGTAGGTCTCGGGGTCTGTTTTGAACAGCTCTTTGTAGGCGTCCACCGCCTGCCGGAACCGTTTGGCCGCCAGGTGTTCCGGAGCCTGCCGATCCAGAGACTGAGCCGTTTTGGCCTTCTGGCCGCCCTTGTTATTTTTTTTCTTTTTCTTCCCCATGGAACGGCAAAATGCCCTATTGGGAAACTCGCTGTCAATGGGAATCTGAACTTTTTTCTAAGGATCTTTCCAGCCGGCCGCCACCCTGCGATTCAAAAGGAGGCTTCAAAAAAACTTGCATCCTTTTCGGATATGGAATAATGTATGAACAGAAGAACTCAGATGTCCTGCCCTGCTTGCCCAAACAGAATAACGGGGCGCGTCCGCGCGCATTGATCAGTAATTTTTGAAGGATAGCGTTCATGCGTAAAATCGCCGTGGCCATGGCCAAGGGCGGCGTGGGCAAAACCACGACCGCCGTCAACCTGGCGCACGACTTGGCCCTGCAGGGTCAACGGGTGTTGTTGGTGGATTGCGACACTCAGGACCAGGTGGCCAAGTTTTTGGGGGTAAAGCCCGCCTATGGGTTGTATGAATTCATCACCGGCCGAGATGCAAAGGGCGCGATGGTGCTCAAGAAGGAGACGCTCCATCAGGCCCGGCAGAATCTGTGGATCCTGGCCGGAGGCATCAAATTGGTCGAGCTGAAAAATTGGTTGGGCGAGCAGCCCCGGGAGCGTCGCCACGCCCTTTTGAGCCAATCCATCGTGCCCAAGGGAGACAGCCTGGATTTCCTGATCTTCGACTGCTCGCCGGGATGGGATATTCTCAGCGTCAACATCCTGATGGCTGTCAGGGAAGTACTCTGCCCGGTGTCGCTGCAAGCCCCGGCCATAGAAGGCCTGAAAACCTTCTTCCAGTACCTCGTCTCCGCCCAGAAGCATAACAACCAACTCGCCTTGAAATATGTGCTACCCACCCTGTTCGACCGTCGCACCCGGCAAAGCACGGAGTTGCATCAGAAGCTCAAACGGCTGTTCACCCGGCAGATCTGCGACCCCATCCGCTACAATGTGCGCTTGTCCGAGGCACCGGCCGATGGCAAAACCATTTTCGAATTCGATCCCCGCGCCACCGGCGCCGAAGATTACCGCAAACTCAGCAGGAGGCTCATCGATGACGGCATCCGAGCACAACAAGCCCCCCGATTTTTTTGAAATGCACGATCTGGACCCGGTAGCGGCCGCCATGCGCTCCCCGGCGGCAGCCAAACCCGTGCCCAAGAAAAAAGCCGGTTTCTACCTACCCGAAACGCTGATAGAACGGTTCAATCGGCACTATCACCAAATGAAACTGGCGGGCATTGCCATCGAGAACAAGTCGGCCCTGTTGGAGTCTGCTTTGCTATTTGCCCTGGCGGACCTCGATACCGGCGATCACAGCCTGATACTTCAATCCCTGAAGAAACCGAATGCCGACCTGCGCGCGGCGTTCCCTCGAAAAAGATGAAAGGAGTGTTTTGAAACCTGTCAGCGGATATTTGGAAATAATGGACAAAGGCTTCGGCTTCCTGCGGAGTATAGAGAACAACTATCAACAGGGTCCCGCGGACACTTTTGTCCCGGCCCCCCTGATCGACACACACACCCTGCGCGAGGGCGCGTTCATCGAGGGCACCGGTGTTCCGGGAAGCGCCAAAGGCACCAACTTGAAGCTGAGCGCCATTGATACCATCAGCCACATGTCAGTGGAGGCCTTTGCCCGCATTGCGCCCCTGCAATCCCAGACCAGCATCAATCCAACCCAACGTTTCATCCTCACCAAGGGCAAGGACGATCTGATGGGCAGGGCGTTGGACAAGATCGTGCCCATTGGCCGGGGCCAGCGCGGCCTTATCATTGCGCCGCCCAAATCGGGCAAGACCACCATTTTGCAGCACATGGCCAATGCCATCACCGCCAATCACAAGGATGCCACGGTTTTTATCCTGTTGGTGGATGAGCGTCCCGAGGAGGTCACCGACTTTCGCCGCGGGGTCAAAAATGCTCGCGTACTCTACTCTTCGGCCGACCAGGGCATCGCCCAGCACATGCGCATGACCCGCCTGGCCATGAATACCGCCATTCGCTGCGCCGAGGCGGGCCAGGACGCCGTCGTGTTTATCGATTCGCTCACGCGCATGGCGCGGGCCTTTAACACCGATACGCCCAGCTACGGCCGGACCATGAGCGGCGGGCTGGGGGCCAACGCCCTGGAGATTCCGCGCCAGCTCTTCGGCGCAGCGCGCAACCTGGAAAACGGCGGCTCGCTGACCATCGTTGCCACCATCCTGATCGATACCGGCAGTCGCATGGATGACATCATCTACCAGGAGTTCAAGGGCACCGGCAACATGGACCTGGTGTTGAGCCAGGCGTGCGCCGAACAACGCATTTGGCCGGCCATCGACATCAAACAGTCCGGCACCCGCAAGGAAGAACTTCTCATGGACGCCAAGGAGTACAAAGCGGTCGTTCAGGTACGCAGGGGCTTGGTGCACCTGGATGCGGTCACGGCCATGGGGGCCTTCCTGGAATACCTCAAGCAGTAATCAGGAATTCCCTTTGTTATCTTCTTCGGAATCTTCGCCTTCGAAGTCGTCATCTTCAAACTCGCCCTCTTCGAAGTCGGAGAGACCGCCGGACATGGCCAAGGCCTCGAAAACCGCCTCCACGATATCTTCATCGTCGGAATCGATCAGCTCATTGAGAATGGCGGCCGACTCTTCCGGGCGCATACCGGCCAGCGCGCCGATGGCGGCCAGGCGCAACTCTTTTTCGGTCGCATCCGAACGAACCAGCTCCGCGATGTGCGGCCAGGCGTCATTGACCTCCCAATTTCC
>JBAQGR010000799.1:0-4858 GCA_049287895.1 Desulfatitalea sp. | reverse complement strand
GCCTTCGAAGCCGACGACCTGACGCGCACCGTCGTGCTCTATATCGAAAGCGTCAAGGACGGCGCCCGTTTTTTCCAGAGCGCCCGCCGGGTCTCCCGGAAAAAACCCGTGGTCGTGCTCAAAGGCGGCCGCACCTCCGAAGGCGGCAAGGCCGCTTCGAGCCATACCGGCGCCATGGCTTCCGACTACCGCATTTTCGAAGCCGCCTGCCGTCAGGCCGGCATCATCCAGGTCAAGCAACCCATCGACCTGTTGGATCTTTCGGCGGTCTTTTCATCGCTGCCCCTGCCTAAGGGCAACCGGGTGGCCATCATGACTCTGGGCGGCGGCTGGGGCGTGGTCACCACCGATCTGTGTGTGGAGCAGGGGTTGACCCTTCCGCCGCTCTCCACGGAGATCGTGACCCAACTGGATAAAATTCTTCCCGACTACTGGAGCCGCGGCAACCCCGCGGACATCGTGGGCGAGCACGACCCAAACATTCCCATGACCGCCATCGAAGCCCTGATGAAGTGGGACGGGTGCGACGCGGTGATCCATCTGGGTATCCACGGCCGGCGCATCCTGGCCAGCAAGATGCTCAATTCCATCGCTAACACCGATCCCTCCCACTCGGCCCAGGAGCTGGACCAACTGCGCAGCATGTCCGTTGAATTCGAAAAACTGTACATCCAGCACGTCGTCCAACTGACCGAGAAGTACCAAAAGCCGGTCCTGGGTGTCAGCCTGTTGACCGACGAAGCCTCCAAGACCCTCTACTGGGTGGACGGCTGCAACTACAAGGGGGTTTTCTTCCCCTCCCCCGAAAGAGCCGTAAAGGCACTATCGGGCATGTGCCGCTACCGGCAGTGGCTCGAAGCAAATAGGTAGGGAGAGAAGCGGGGCAAGCGTTGAATTGTGAATTTAAGGGCAACCAGGCTTTCCCACCCCTATAGGGTTTTCGCTGGATGCCGGATCAAGTCCGGCATGACGGGCTTGGATATTTAGCTTCCGGGTGAATAAGTTCAGGTTCGCACGGTGAATCATCGGGAATGTTTTCAGACTTGAAATAAAGCAACGCTTTTGCGAAAGTGGACAAGCCCAGGTGCAATTGTAAAAATGTCGAGGGCGTTGCCATCGCCCATCGCATAAAGAGAGGGATAAATATGAGACCCAACGAAATCAAACAAGAGATAAACAAGCTCAATCTCGCGGAAAAATTGATATTGATCGAAGACGTATGGGATTCTATCGCTCAAAATAATTCCGAGCTTCCCATGCCCGAATGGCAAAAACGAGAACTGAGGAAAAGATATAAGGAGTATAAAGCCGGTGCACGGGAACTTCATGACTGGAAAACCGTACACGAAGAAATAAGAAACAAATACAAATGAAACTTCGCTATACGGACAGGTCAAAGGACGATGTTGAATTGACCTTTGCCTGGTACGAAAGGCAACGGCGCGGGCTCGGTTTCGAGTTCCTGGATTGCGTCGAGGCTTCCTTGCAAAACATTCTCGATCGCCCGGAAATGTATCAGCTTCGGTATTTGGAATTTCGAGGCTGCCCCATAAGAAGATTCCCATTCTCTATCTTCTACACAATCGAAGAAAATGAAATTGTCGTGCATTCAGTATTCGACAATAGACAGGCCCCAGGGAAGAGAGCTTTATTCCCAACGGCTTTATAGCGCCTTGAGACTTCGGGGGCGTCCCTTTGGAGCGTCGCGTCCGCCGCATCCGCGTGAAGTCCGACCCCAACTTGCCCTGACCTTGATACATAGAAAGACGAAAATTGGGTTGACTTTGTGACGGCAACCATTCAGAATTGGGTTGACTTTGTGCATGGGGGTGCTCGTGTTTTCGCGAAAAATCTTAACCGATTTAAGATCCTGGGCTAACCAAAAACGCCCAAAACCATTGATCCTGCGTGGCGCGCGGCAGGTAGGCAAAACCACGGCCGTGGAACTGTTTGCCGAGGATTTCGAGCGCTTTATCCGACTGAACCTTGAAAAAAATGAAGACGCAGATCATTTTAATAGGAAGCTTCCTGTTAAGGAGCTGCTTCAGAGCATTTGCCTCGCGAAAAACACTCAAATCATTCCAGGCCGGACACTGCTTTTCCTGGATGAAATCCAGCAAGTGCCCGAAGCCGTGACCATGCTGCGCTATTTGCACGAAGAACTCGCCGGCCAATTGCGCGTCATTGCCGCCGGGTCATTGTTGGAAACTATGCTGGGCGCCAAGCAGATCAGTTTTCCGGTTGGGCGTGTCCAATATATGTTTCTCCATCCGCTTACCTTTGAAGAATATCTCCGGGCATTGGGCGAAAAATCTGCGTTGGCAGTATACCATTCAATACCCTTTCCGGATTTTGCCCACGCGACGCTGTTAAAACACTACCATCAATACACCCTGGTGGGCGGCATGCCCGAAATCGTCGCCACCTATGCCCAATCCAGGGATGTGGTTGCGCTTACCCCCATTTATCAGTCGCTGATGACCGCCTACCAGGAGGATGTAGTAAAATATGCCCGTACCGAAGCGTCCGCCCAAGTGATTCGCCATACCATTGAGTCGGCCCCCTTTGAGGCCGGCAGCCGGATCAAGTTCCAAGGTTTCGGGCGCTCCAATTACAAATCCAGGGAAATTGGCGAGGCCCTGCGCACGCTTGAACGCGCCATGCTCCTGAAGCTCGTTTATCCCACCACCGCGGTCAAACCCCCCGCCATGGCGGACAGGAAAAAAGCCCCGCGCCTCCAATTTCTAGATACCGGCCTCGTCAATTATCGGGCCGGTCTTCAAAACGATTTCTTCAAGTACGAAGATCTGCATTCGTTTCACCAAGGCCGGATAGCCGAACACATTGTGGGCCAGGAACTTCTGGCCGCCGGGATTCGCGACCACGCCCCGTTGGGATTCTGGGTCAAAGAGAAAAAACAATCCAGCGCCGAAGTGGATTTTTTGCTTCCCTATCAAAACATTCTTATCCCCGTGGAAGTCAAATCGGGAAAATCCGGTACACTGCGATCCCTGCACCAGTTTATCGACCAGGCCGAACATGCTTTTGCGGTCCGACTCTATTCCGGAACTCCGCAAATCGAACAAGCGCGCACACCCCAAGGCAAACCGTTCACCTTGCTTAATCTTCCTTACTTCCTGACCGGTCGTTTGATGGAATTTGTCCAGTGGGCCATTGCTCTTGCCGCACCGGCAGCGGCCTGAAGCAAATCATACAAGCATATAGTACCCTTCGAGACGGCACACGCTTTGACCGCCGATCTGGATCCGGGAGCCCGTTTTCTTCAACGTAACGATGTTCGGCCTTTCACGACTGGGACCCTGTTCAACGCGCAACACTGGTTCGTGCCAGCGGCCTGTCGACGCCAGGTGATAACCTAGCGCCGCATTGCCGGAGCCGGTTGCCGGGTCTTCCAGATATCCGAACGCAGGCGCAAATACGCGCGTGCGAACTCCTGTGTTTTGAGAAGATGTCTCGAAAGTAAAGATGGTAATGATTTCTATGCGCTTATCCAAACAAAAACCGCGGAGCGTTCCGTAATCCGGCCGACACCCGATGCAGTCCGCAAGCGTCCTCAATGGGATCAGAAGGGTGTTCAGACCGGCGTTGATGAACGCTATCGGGCACGTCCGATCCAGCGCCTCTTCGCACAGGCCCAGTGCTTGGGCCACTTCGGTTGAGGTGGTGCTGACTTCAAGAAATTGGGGTTCCGGGGCATGGATAAAAACGAGATTCTCTTCCCGAATTCGGTCCTCCACCGCCAGCACGCCTGCGCGGGTCTTGATGGAAACGGTATCGGCATGGCGCGGGTTTGGACTGCCTCGCAAAAGATCATGCATGATGGCGACCGTGGCGTGACCGCAAAAATTCACTTCCCGTTCCCGGGAAAAATAACGCAGTTCATAGCTCCATTCGTTGCCGGGCGTGGGCCACACATAGCCAACCTCGGAAACGAAATTCCCCAGTTCATAGGCGATGCGCTGCATATCTTCTTTTGAGATGGCGTCGGGAGTATCCAGAAGAATACATCCGGCCGGATTGCCGGAAGATGCCCCTGTAGTGAAGGCATCCAGTTTTTTGAACGCATATCTCTTCATGGCTCTTATCCTCTGTTAAATGCCACGGTCCGTGCTTCTTCAAACGCCTTTGCGCAGCGTTCCACGTCGCCCGCGGTGGTCGCCCAGGAACAGACGCTGATGCGAATCGCCGGCTCCTGATGCCAGACGGATCCGCCGCACCAGCAGATTCCGGCGGCTTGAAGCGCTTGCAGCGTCCATTGGGTCTGTTGGGGTGTGTCACACGCAACCAGAACCTGATTGAAAACGACCTCGTTAAGGATTCGGAAACCCCGTGCGCGCAAGCACCGCGCAAACTGCTCCGCCCTTTGGCAAAGTTCTTCCACCAGGCAATCTACGCCTTCCCGGCCCAATGCTTTGAGGGTGGCCCAGAGTTCGACGGCGCGCGCTCGGCGCGACATATCGGGGGTGTACTGCATGCCGTCCCGATGCTCACTTGGCGGTATGTAGTCGCCCGAGGCCTGCATGGCGGCCGCCAGAGCGTCTCGCCGCCGGCACAAGACGATACCGCAGTCATATGGCGCATTCAGCGTCTTGTGGGCATCGACCGACCATGAGTCCGCCTTTTCCATGCCCTTGGCAAGATGCGCGCGCGTTCGACAAGCCGCCGCCCACAAGCCGAACGCCCCATCCACATGGACCCAGGCACCGGCTTCGGATGCGGCGCCACAAAGCGGATCAAGCGGATCGAATGCGCCCGTGTTCACTTCGCCGGCTTGTAAAACCAACAAGGTGCGCTCATCCAGTCGGGGAAGGCGCTCCGGCATCATCCGTCCCTGGTC
>JBAQGR010000798.1:0-2661 GCA_049287895.1 Desulfatitalea sp. | reverse complement strand
CAACCTCACGGCCCAGGGCATCGGCTATCTCACCGTGACCGGCCCCGACACCGGATTCGTAGACTGGCCATGGCTGGCCGGCCTGCCGCCGGCGGACGAAACCCCCTTTGTGCGCCATGTGGCCCTGACAAAGCCGTTGCGGATCAAGATCGACGGCAAGTCGTCGGTGGGAGTGATCGGCGACAAGTAGAAGCATCAAAGAATGATGAACTTGTAAAAAATCACAGGAGTTTCGTTTGTGTCATCCCCGCGAAGGCGGGGATCCAGTCATTTCAATTGGTTCTGGACTCCCGCCTTCGCGGGAGTGACGCCTCGGAGACTTTTTGCGATGTCATCAAAGAATTAGGCAATCCACTTCTAAAGGAGAATAATGCGATGCAAGATATCATGGAGAAAATCAAATCCAAGGACCCGGGCGAAAGAGAATTTCACCAGGCAGTGGGCGAAGTGGTCGCCACTGTCCAGCCTGTGCTCGATGCCCATCCCGAGTACCGCTTCCAGAAGATCCTCGAACGGCTCGTGGAGCCCGAACGCGTCATCATCTTCCGCGTGCCCTGGATGGACGACCGCGGCGAACCTCAGGTGAACCGCGGCTTTCGCATCCAGATGAACAGCGCCATCGGGCCGTACAAGGGCGGGCTGCGCTTCCACCCATCGGTCAATCTCTCCATTCTCAAATTCCTGGCCTTCGAGCAGGTGTTCAAAAACGCCCTGACCTCCCTGCCCCTGGGTGGCGGCAAGGGCGGCGCCGATTTCGATCCCAAGGGCAAATCGGACACCGAAGTGATGCGCTTCTGCCAAAGCTTCATGGTCGAACTCTTCCGGCACATCGGCGCCGACACCGACGTGCCGGCCGGAGACATCGGCGTGGGCGCCCGGGAGATCGGATTTCTCTTCGGCATGTACAAACGCCTGCGCAACGAATTCACCGGCGTGCTCACCGGCAAGAGCCTCAACTGGGGCGGCAGCCTGATCCGCCCCGAAGCCACCGGCTACGGCTGCGTCTACTTCGCCGCCGAGATGCTATCCACCCGCAACCAGACGCTCCAAGGCAAAACCTGCCTGGTCTCGGGTTCGGGCAACGTGGCCCAATTCACCGTGGAGAAGCTCATCGCCCTGGGCGCCAAGCCGGTCACGCTCTCCGACTCCTCGGGCTATATCTACGATGACGCCGGCTTTACTTCCGAAAAGCTAACCTTCGTCAAAGCCCTGAAAAATACCCGCCGCGGCCGCATCCAGGAGTACGCCGACGCCTTTCCCCACGCGGTCTACACCTCCGCGGACGCGGCACGCACCAGCAACCCCCTGTGGGCCCACCCGGCCGACTGCGCCTTTCCCTGCGCCACGCAGAACGAAATCAACGCCGAAGATGCCCGCCACCTGGTCTCCGGCGGCGTGCGCCTGGTGGCCGAAGGCGCCAACATGCCCACCACCCCCGACGGCATCGACGTGCTCCATGATGCCGGCGTGCGCTACGCCCCGGGCAAAGCCGCCAATGCCGGCGGCGTGGCCGTTTCCGGCCTGGAGATGTCCCAGAACAGCATGCGCCTGCACTGGCCCCGCGAAGAGGTGGACAGCCGCCTGCAAATGATCATGAAAAACATCCACAAAAACTGCACCGCCGCCGCCGAACGCTACGGCGCGCCTGGCAACTACCTGGCGGGCGCTAATATCGCTGGGTTCATCAAAGTCGTGGATGCTATGTTGGATCAGGGGTTGGTATAAGCCGCGAAATTCGCTTATTCTTCTTTCCCATTGATGGTCGCCATGATTTCCTTGAAGCTTCCCACTGCTGCTTCGAGGTTTTCGATGATGTCGTTGGCCAAGAGATCCGGATCAGGCAGGTGATCGAGGTCGGCCAGACTCTTATCTTTGATCCAAGTAATATCGAGGCTGGTCTTGTCGCGCCTTACGATTTCATCATGGTGGCAAAAGCTCCAAATCTTGCTGATGATGCCGGAGGCGGTGTTGGTTTCGGTGCTCAAGATGTTTTTCCTCGTATGACCCGCTCAATGCAAAGCCCGTTTATCAAGTACCCTTTGAATTCTCTGAAGCCGTCCATGCAAGAATGTGACGCATAAGCACGGCGTGCACGATAAGCTTATATATTCGTATTTTCAGCATCTTATATAATTTAGGGATTGGCATCTCTAGCTAAAGTTTAGCTAATCTATAGCTAGACTTTAGCTAGCCCGCACCCATTTGGGGAATCGGTTGCCGCCCTTGTTGATAATGGTCTTATCTTTTTTGGACATGGCATAGAGCAAATTGTGAATCTTGTTCTTTCGTTGCTTTTCATCCAGAACCCCCGGCAGAATATCCAGCAACAGCTTATCAATATCCTCTTTTGAGGCCTGTTTGTATCTATCCAGATACTCTAAAATAAGATTTTTGAAATAATCATCTTTGAGCCCGCGGGTTCTAATATATTCGGCTTGCATGTTCACTTTTTCGGCAACGTCGAAAGAGATGTGATAATTCGGCTTTCTGCCTTCGATGAGCCTTTTGGCTTTGAGCCGCTTGATCTCGGAATCCGTCAACGCCTTTTTCTTCTGGACCTTGTCGAGGGCAATGATATCGTCGAGATCCAAATCCCGCTTTTGGGCCAGCACCCTTGCGAAATCAAGGTCGAGCACTTTGCCGATAATCGTGACCTTAACC
>JBAQGR010000797.1:0-1506 GCA_049287895.1 Desulfatitalea sp. | reverse complement strand
GCGAGCCCTTTGCGGTATCGCCCCGCACGCCGGAGATCCCCGCGGTTCCCAAGTGCCCAACCGTCCGGGCGCCGCTGGGCCGGGCCTTTGCCACCCGCTCGGGCGACAAGGGCGGCAACGCCAACCTGGGCATCTGGGGCCGGACGCCGGAGGCCTATGCCTTCCTGCAAAGCTTTCTGACCACCGAGCGCCTCAAGGCGCTGCTGCCCGACTGCGCGCCGTATGCCATCGAGCGCTACGAGCTGCCCAATCTGCTGGCCGTCAATTTCTACATCCGCGGGCTGCTGGGCGATGGCGTGGCGGCCTCGGTGCGCAGCGACCCCCAGGCCAAGACCCTGGGGGAATACCTGCGGGCCAAAGTCGTGGAGATGCCGGCCTCGATCCTGGTGACCCATCCGGAAGCAAAGGAGATTCGATGAAAGCGTTATGCGCCGATCTGGCCTGGGAGCAGAATGCCCTGGACGAACTGGTGAGCATCCTTACCCCCGCCACGTGGGAAACCCTGGCGCCGTGCGGCAACTGGACGGTCAAGGACGAGATCTGCCATCTGGCCTACTTCGACTACACGGCCCGCCTTTCCGCCACCGACCCGGCGGCGTTCCAGAGCCACCTGGTCGAGGATCTGGGCCGGATCAAGAACATGGACGAAGCCACCGAGATCACCCTGGCCAAAGGGCGGGCCATGGCCACCGGCGATCTGCTCACCTGGTGGCGCCAGGAGCGAAGGCAACTGGTCGAGGCCCTGGTGCGCCTCTCCCCCAAAGACCGCCTGCCGTGGTACGGACCGCCCATGAGCGCGCGCTCGTTCGCCAGCGCCCGGCTCATGGAAACCTGGGCCCATGGCCAGGATATATATGATGTCCTGGCCGTCGAGCGGCCCGCCAGTCCGGGACTGCGCCATATCGCCCATCTGGGGGTCACGACCTTCGGCTGGAGTTTCGCCAACCGGGGTATGCCGGTTCCCGAAACCCCCGTGCGCGTGGAATTGACTGCGCCATCCGGCGAAGTCTGGAGCTGGGGCGATGACGCCGCCACCCAGCGCATCAGCGGGCCGGCCGTGGATTTCTGCCTGGTGGCGATCCAGCGCCGGCATGTGGACGATACGGCCCTGGTGGTCATCGGCGAGGTGGCCCGCAAGTGGATGGAGCTGGCTCAGTGCTTTGCCGGGCCGCCCACTTTGGGGCCGGCCGCCGGAACCCGGGGCATTCTGAAGCAGCGCCCATAAACACCATCTGGAGGTTTGGATGTATCCCTATCTGTTCAGCCCGATCCGCATCAACCGGCTGGAAATCAAAAACCGCATCGCCTACCCGGCCCTGGGCCTGGCCTATTCCCATGACCGCCAGCTCAACGAGCGCTACTTCAATTACTTCCGGGAGATCGCCCGGGGCGGCGCCGGCATCGTAACCGTGGGACCCGTGGGGGTCGATGTGCTCGGTGCTGGCTTTCTGGTGCTGTCCCTCGACAACGACGGCGCCATCGCCGATTTCAAGCGCCTGACCGATG
>JBAQGR010000796.1:0-1595 GCA_049287895.1 Desulfatitalea sp. | reverse complement strand
CGGGCTTTTGCCGATTTTGAAGTAGGCTCTGTCGAGCACTCTGCGGATGGCGGGTTCTATGCGTGGCATGACATTACTTTTAAATAGTAGGTTTCGTGCGCGCGGATCATCCGCTCCATGGAGTAGCGCGCTTGCACGGCAGCCTGGTTTTGCCTGCCTATGTGCTCCCGCAGCGGCTCGTTTTCTATCAAGGCCGCCACGCGGTCCGCCATGGCGCGAATATCGCCGACCGCCACACGGTAGCCGTTGACACCGTGTTCGACCATTTCGCGGTTGCCGCCCACATCGGTGACGACTACCGGTACGCCGCTGGCCATGTATTCGATGACAGCATTGGAAAAGCCTTCGCTGGCCGAGGTGCTGAGCCCGACGGTGAATTGGCGCACATAAGCGAAGGGGTCGTCTATACGCCCGGTGAATTGGACGGCGTCCGTAAGGCCAAGTTCCGCGCAACGTTGTTGCAGGCTTTGCTTCTGGTCGCCGTCGCCGATGATGATGAAAGCGGCATCAGCGCAACGCTGTTTTACGAGCGCGGCCATTTCGATGAAATCGCCCATGCGCTTGACCGGCCGGTTGAAGTTGCCCACGATGCCGACAATGGGTTTGCCGTTGGATTCTATCGCCGGCCCGGCGGCCGTCTCCGGCCGTTTTTCGAAGCCGTTGTGAATCACCTCGATTTTTGCGGGCGGTATTTTATCGGTAGTGGCGAAGTGCGCTTTCACGGCCATGGAATTGGCGATAAAGCCGTCCGCCTGGGTATAGGCCAGACGCATCTTGAGGTTTTCGGCGCGGGTGCGCCAGAATCCCAGGTCGCGAAATGATCCCACGAACTTGACCGGCCGCAGCCGCTTGAGCATGGCCCCGATCAGGGTGGGGTCCTGAAAAAAAGTCTGCACCAGGTGGATGTCATGGTCCTTGCAGAATCGGGTCAGGCGCTTGAGCTGTCCCGCGGTTCTCAAGCTCAACAGGCGTTGGGTGCCCAATTCGATTTTGGGGCAGGCGATGGAGTCGAACAGGCTGTAGGAGGGACGCAGGGTGCACAGGTGCGGATGGACAGTGGTGGAGGCCGACAACAATCCGCGGATCAATTCCGCCAACTGCTTTTCGGTGCCGCCGGGGCCCATGCGCTCGATGATATAAAGCACATTGACGGTCATGACTACCAGTCCGAATCCAGATAGGTGATGTCCCACGCGTTGGGAGCCGCGGGCAGACCGAAGGGCGCAATGTTGTGCACAAAAAGCGCTCCGGTAAAGGTGCGCCGGAAAAAGCCGATCCGGGGCAGCGCCCTTTCGATGGCGCTTTCGCCGAAACACCAGAAATCGACGGAAGCGCCCCACGCCTGCCTGTGTATGTATTTCAACAAGGCATTGATATAGGCTTTTTTGGGTTCTTTCAACCTGATTTCAGTCACCTCGACCGCGCTCCCGGCACTTTTGCACACGGCATAACCCGCGAACCGGTCTTCTTCATGGATCAGAAGGGTGCGGATGCGATCCCTGGGATTCTGTTCCACGCGCCATTTCATGAAATCGGCGGAGCGCTCGCCGCTGACTTTGCTTGCGTCGATCAGGGCATTGAAATCGGGGGGCGCG
>JBAQGR010000795.1:0-4041 GCA_049287895.1 Desulfatitalea sp. | reverse complement strand
TGTAACCGTTGATCACATTGATGCTCAGGGTCAGCATCACGGCGATCATAATCAATTTGGTCACCTGCAAGCGGTAATCGCTGGTCTCGGTCCAGATGTGCAGCGCGGTATATAGCAACAAGAGGTGCAGTAAAACCGAAACCCAGACCGGCAGGCGCCCCAAAGCCGCAGCCGCGCGGTTGGCGGCGCCGGCCGAAAGCCGGCCGATGGCGCAGATGGGGACTGCGTAGACCAGCAACACGAACAGTATGGCCGATGGGAAAAGCAGCGGCTGTTTGATCACCAGCGTGGCCCCGAAGAGCGGCGGCACCTTGGGCAGATAGAGCGCCACCGCCAAGGCATCGCCCCACTGGTGCTCGATGAGCACGGCGCCCAGAATACCGGCCAGCCACCCCAGGGCCGGCACACCGGCGAACGCACTGCACAACCGCAAACCCGCTGCCTTCAATTTGGATAACACTGCGAAGTTCGACGCTTCCAATATCGCCTTCTGCTTTTCTGTGAAGAAACCGGTTGCTCTTCATCCCCGCTTCTGAATCGCTGCCGGATCACAACCTCAACTGCGTACTATGGGCCTGACCGAAGAAGCCATAAGGCCTGAAGGTCAGAATCAACAAAATAATGCTGTAGGCAATCAGGTCCCTGAAGGTTGATGGAAACACCATGGCCGTGAATATTTCGATGAATCCGAGCAGAAATCCGGCCAGGGCCGCCCCCAGAATCGACCCTCGGCCTCCCAGGATAGCAGCCACAAAAGACTTCCAGCCCAGAAGGATGCCCATGAACGGGTCTAGCACCGGGTAGGCCATGCCGTAGAGAATACCGCCGGCCGCGGCCAGGGCCGATCCGATGGCAAAGGTCAGCGGCGCGATAAGATTCAATGAGACCCCCATCAACGGCACGATGCTGAAGTCGTAGGACATGGCCCGCATGGCCATGCCCCAGCGACTTTTCTGGATAAACTGATGCAGAGCGACCATCAGCAGCAGCGAAACTCCGACGATCAGGATCTTCTTGTTGGTGAAGAAGACCGCGCCTACGTTGTAGGTCGTCGTTTCGATGAACTCGGGAAATTTGAGCCGTTGGGTCCCGAGGATGGCCAGATTGCCGTACTCCAGGATGATGCCGATCATCAGCCCGGTAATGGCCGCCGAAGCCCGGGGGGCGCTGCGCAGCGGGCGGTAACCGACCCGTTCGACCAGCACCCCCAGAAGCGAGGTGACAAACATGCTGATCACAATGGTCGCCACCAGCAGCAGCCACCCCGGCAGGCTCCAGCCAAGAACCGTTCCCAGCGCCACGAGGGCCGTGGCGACCCCCAGGCCGATGTAAGCACCGGTCATGAAGATATCGCCGTGGGTGAAATTGAACAGCATTAAAATGCTGTAGACCATGGAATAGCCCAGGGCGATCAGGGCATAAAAGCTGCCCCACTGCAAGGCGTTGATCACATTTTGCAGAAAGAACGCCATTGGCTTTCTTCTCTCAACTTTTACGGTTTCACAAAAAGTCGCTTGGAACCTGTTGGTGTCATCCCCGCGAAGGCGGGGATCCAGTCATTTCAAGCTTTTCTGGACTCCCGCCTTCGCGGGAGGGACGGTTCTCGGACCTTATTGCGAAGAGACCAACTTTCCACTTTCGACTTTCTTCGCTTTAAGGACACACCTGCTTGAAGAACTCGAATTCACCCTTATCGCTGATGCGCACGATCACCGCGCACTTGATCGGGTCGCCCTCTTCGGTGAAGGTCATGTTGCCGGTGATCCCGGCGAAGTCTTTAATTTTGGCCAATTGGTCCCGGACCGCCTGACGGTCTTTCTTGATGTCACCGGTCAGCCCTTTGGTATTGGCGATGGCCAGTTCCGCCAGCCGTATGGAGTCCCAGGTCAGGGCCGCGACATCGTCGGGCACGTAGCCGTATTTTTGCTGGTAACGATCGATAAACTCCTTGGTGGCGCCCTGGGCCCCGGCGGCGGCATAATGGGTAGTAAAGAAGAGACCGTAGCAATCCGGCCCGCACAGCTTCACGGTTTCGGCCGAACCCCAGCTATCGCTGCCCACGATGGGGCTTGCAAAGCCCAACTCATGGGCTTGCTTCACGATCAAGGCCACCTCGTTGTAGTACTGCGGCGTGAAGAGAAATTCGGCGCCGCTCTCCTTTATCTTGGTCAACTGGGAGCTGAAATCGGTATCCTTGGTGGTAAAGCTCTCGTAGGCCACCACCGAACCCGGTCCGTTGATCTCTTCCCAGGCCTTCCGGAAGAACTCGGCCAAGCCTTTGGGATAGTCGCTGGCCACGTCGTAGAGCACCGCGGCCTTGCTGAAGCCGAACTCCGCCTTGACGAACTTGGCCACCACCGGCCCCTGGAACGGGTCGAGGAAACACCCGCGGAAGACAAAAGGACGATTCTTGGTGGTGTCCGGATTGGTGGACCAGGGACTGATCATAGGCGTTTGGTAGTCATTGGCCACGCCACCCGCAGGAATGGCTTCCTTGGAGGCCTGGGGTCCGATGATCACCAACACCCCGTCTTCGGTGATCATCTTGGTGTTGGCTTTGACCGCCGATTCAGCCTTGGCTTCGCTGTCTTCCACCACCAGTTCCACCGGGTATTTCTTATCGCCCACCTGGAGTCCGCCGGCCGCCTGAATCCCTTCGAGCCACATCTGGGCCGCGTACTTCGTCCCCTCGCCCACTTTGGGAATATCGCCGGTGATCGGGGCGTTGATGCCTATCTTGATGGTTGCTTGACGCTTCTTGCCGCAGGCCACGAATGCCACAGCCAACACGACCGTAAGAACGAGAACCAGAGCTGTTGTCCATTTACGCATAACATCCTCCTTCTTCTCTTTGATAGGACGGTAACCCAAATAGATCCTCAAACTTGCATGCTTGCTTGAGAAAGTAAAGTATTCCCTCAGGCGCTTTTTACGGCGCCGACCATCTATCTATATGGCCTACAACGTTTTTACCCACAACATGTTGGTGGTTCCGGTGGCCCAGATGGGCCGGCCGGCGGTGATGACCACCTTTTCCCCCTTGCGCGCATGTCCTTTTTCCAGAGCGGCCGTGGCCGCTTTTTCGACCATCTCGTCGGTATCCTCGATGTTTTCCAGGAAGGTCGGCAGGCAGCCCCAATAGAGCGCCAGGCGCCGCACGGCGCGGGCATCGGGCGAGAGGGCCACAATCGGCTGCTCGGGCCGGTAGCGGGCGATCTGGGCTGCGGTGGACCCGCTGCGCGTGGTGGCCACGATGGCGGTGGCCTCCAGATTTTTCGCCAGCATACAGGCGGCGTTGGCCACCGATTCGGCCGTCTCCTGGTGGGGAATCATCCGCAGATAGTACGCATGGGGATAGTTTTGCTCGGCGCTGTAGGCGATGAGCGCCATGTAGTGCACGGCTTCCACCGGGTATCGGCCGCTGGCGGTCTCTTCCGAGAGCATGACGGCATCGGCACCGTCGAGCACGCCGTTGGCCACATCGGCCGCTTCGGCCCGGGTGGGCCGGGGTGCGTCCACCATCGAGCGCAGCATTTGGGTGGCGACGATCACCGGCTTGCCCAGGCCGTTGGCCTTGCGCACCAGCATTTTCTGGATTGAGGGCACGTTCTCCAGGGGAATCTCCACTCCCAGATCGCCGCGGGCCACCATGATCCCGTCGGCGGCGGCTAAAATAGCATCCGCGTTTTCCAGGGCTTCGTGCTTCTCGAATTTAGCGATGACCGGCGTCTGTTTGTTTTGACGATGAATGATCTTCTTGATGGCATGGATATCGGCGGCCGTGCGCACGAACGAGAGCGCCACATAGTCCACATCGGCCTCCAGCCCGAACAGCAGATCCCGCCGGTCCTTTTCGGTCAGGGCGGGAATGGCCAGCGTGCTGGTGGGCAGATTGATCCCTTTGTGCGAGGTGAGCACGCCGCCGGTGATCACCTTGCAAACGATCTCCGTGGCCGAGGTCTGTTCGACGATCATCTCCATCAGACCGTCGGCCAGCATGATACGGTCGCCGGCCTTGACCTGGGAAGGCAGATCGCCGTA
>JBAQGR010000794.1:0-3465 GCA_049287895.1 Desulfatitalea sp. | reverse complement strand
CCCAAAGGCGCCAAAGTAGATCAATATGGATGCCCGCCCCCGGTCGTCAAGGCCAAGGAGATGAAGGTCGGCGAAACTTACATCTTCAAAGGTGTTCAGTTCGAGACCAATAAGGCAGATCTCAAAGTCAGCGCCTATCCCGCTTTAGACGAGGTCGCGGCAACGCTCAACGCCCAACCCAACCTAAAAGTACAGATCGATGGGCACACCGACAGCACCGGCAAAAGAGACTATAACCAGAAATTGTCCCAGCGCCGGGCAGAATCGGTCATGAAGTATTTGAACGCCAAAGGCATTGCCACCGAGCGCATGACCGCAACGGGCTACGGTCCGGATCTCCCCATCGCCTCAAACGATAAGGCCCAGGGCCGCGCCGAAAACCGGAGGGTCGAGTTCAAGCCGATTCAATAGCATCTGAATTCAGCATTCTGCAATAAATGGAGCAGGCCGGTCCCCATCGGCCTGCTCCTACCCCACTTCTTATCCACTGAAACCGCTTGAAAAGGTATTGAATTATTGCCTGGGTTCGCCTATAGTCCGCCGCGTTCTTAAAAGGTATGCAATTTCGCGTGGAAAGGATAGGCGCCATGTATAAAGTCGTACCCAATCAGATGTTCTTCACCAAGGGAGTGGGTTACCACCGTAACAAGCTTCAAAGTTTCGAATTGGCTTTGCGCGACGCAGGCATCGAAAAATGCAATCTGGTAACCATATCGAGTATATTTCCGCCGGACTGCAAGATCCTTTCCAAGTCCGAAGGTCTCCAATGCCTGGTTCCCGGACAGATCACTTTCGTGGTTCTGGCCCGCGAAAGCACCAACGAGCCGGCCCGCTTGGTCACGGCGGCGGTCGGTTTGGCCCAACCCAAAGATAAAAAACAGTACGGATATATCTCAGAACACCACGGCTACGGCCAGAACGCAAGGCAATCGGGCGACTTCGCCGAGGACTTGGCGGCCACCATGCTGGCCTCTACACTGGGTATGGAACTGGACCCCGATCAGGCCTGGGACGAGCGCAAGCAGCATTACGTTGCCAGCAAGGATCGTTTGTTTGTCAGCCGCAGCATCGCCAAGGCGACTCACGGGCACAAAGATGGATTGTGGACCACGGTGCTGGCCTGCGCTGTCATGTTGATCGTCTAATAGCCGAACCTAAGAAGATCTAAATGAAATCCCTGTTCAAAGACGCACCCGATATCGTGCCCGAGCGGCTGACAAAGGGTATGGGCATCCCGGAGCTCATTGAAAAGATGGGCCGGACCTGTTTTGAAGCCCGCAACGTGAACCGGTCGGCCCGGTTGTTCAGCCGCATGATCGACGAAGACGACACCATTTGGCTGGGCATTGCCGGGGCCGGCATTGCCGGCGGCATGGGCGGCATGGTGCTCTCGTTGCTCGAAGCCGGTTTCATCGACGTGATCTGCTCCACCGGCGCCCAGGTGTACCACGATCTGCACTTTGCCTTCGGTCTGCCGGTCAAGTCGATCCATCCCCACTACGACGACGACGTGCTGCGCCGCCATGGCGATACGCGTATATACGACATCGGCATCCGCGAAAAAGAGACCTTGGAGGCCCAGGACGAGATCATCCGGCGCTTTGTCAAAGAGCGGCATGCGGTGATTGGAAACAAGCCTTTGGCCACTTGGGAGTTCAATTACCACCTGGGACTGTGGGCCGGGGAACAGGCCCCCCATCCCGAGCTCAGTTTCACCGTGGCCGCCGCGCGTCTGGGTGTGCCCCTTTTTTGGGACTCGCTTTCCAACCACTCCATCGCCATGAACCTGGTGCGCACCGATGCCCAAGGCTATCCCGTCCAATTATCGGCTCAGAAGGATATCCTGGATTCGGCGGCCATCGCCTATGGTTCCGAGAAGACCGGATTCCTGGAGCTGGGCGGTGGTGGTCCCAAGAATTTCATTCAACAGACCGGGCCCACCATCAGCCAGATTCTGGGGGTCGGTTTCGAGGGGGCTGACCGCGGAATCCAGATCAGCACGGCGGTGGAAAGGGAGGGCAGCTTGTCGAGCTGTACCTTCGGCGAAGCGGTCACCTGGGGCAAGTACCACCATGCCGATCAAACCAACTTGGTACAGGTGTGGGGCGAGTACAGCATCATCTTCCCTTTGTTGGCGGCCTATGTCATCGACCGCTGCGCCCCGCGCGCGGCCAAAAAGATCTGCGCTCAAATCGAGGCGCGCGTCAACAAGTTAGGGTCGGCCGCATGAAGGCGCATGCCACGCCTTTTCTGGCGCCACCGCCTGAATATTGTGACCCGCAAAGTGCCCGCGCCGTGGTGGTGCCGTTCGGCTATGAAGGTGGCGTCTCCTATGGTCGCGGCACAGCCGATGCCCCCCAGGCTGTACTGGAAGCCTCTCAGCAAGTCGAATTCTACGATAGTGACCTGGATGCCGAGCCGTTTCGCATCGGCATCGCCACATTGGCCGTACCGCCGGTACCGGACGATGCCGAACAAATGATCGCTCTGCTCTGCGACCTGATTGACCCCTTATTGGCCCAGGGACGCTTTCCCGTGGTGGTGGGCGGCGATCATTCGATCACCAGCGGCTACGTGCGCGCCCTGGCCAAACACCATAGGGATTTCGGTGTCATCCAACTGGACGCCCACGCAGATCTGCGCCCAAGTTACGACGGCAGCCCGCTGAGCCACGCCAGCGCTATGGCCCGCATCCGCGAGATCACCCCGCACACGCTGCAGATCGGCATCCGCAGTATGGATGTCGACGAGGCGCGCCGCGTGCGCGAAGAGAAGCTGCTGTTTTGTACCATGCACCAATGGCGCCAGGGCAATTTCGACCTGCAGGCCGCCCTGGCCGCTCTGCCTGAAAAAGTGTTCATCACCGTGGATGTGGATGTCTTCGATTGGAGCGTCATCGCCAGCACCGGCACGCCCGAGCCGGGCGGCATGGGCTGGTACGAAACACTCGAACTGCTGCACACGATTTTTCAGACCAAGGAGGTGGTCGGCTGTGACGTGGTCGAGTTGGCCTACCGCCCCCACGATCCCAACTCTCCCTTTGCCGTGGCCAAGCTTATCTATAAGCTGATCGGCTTCAAGTTCGTTCGGCAAGAGGATCGAAACCGCCGCGTGGGTCCAACTTGAAGTGGCGCGTATCTTCGCAGCGCGGTGTTGCCTGAGCAGGCCTCCAGGTGCGCTCGCTGAAGCGGACAGCGCCGGCCGTATCGATCAGCAGCACCGAAGAGCAGCGCGTACCATAGGCCGGACTGGTGATGAAGATGGGGCTTAGCGCACGTTCCCACTCCAGATCGACGCCGGTAGCCGGCAACGCTTCGTCTGGCGCCGTGGTTTGGGTTTGCAGCAGATCAAACAGTTTTTCGGCGGAAGGGTTACTGTCTTGTCCCGCCAAGGCCGCCATCATTTGTTTCCCCTGGGCGACTTTGGGCCAGGGGATGTCGAGCAGACCGTTGCTCAATCCGTAGA
>JBAQGR010000793.1:0-2063 GCA_049287895.1 Desulfatitalea sp. | reverse complement strand
AGCGCCCCGGGCTCGTCCAGGGCCGGCAGGGCGATCTTGGGAATCTTCTGGTGGGACAGCGATTCGGCATGCAAAGGCGTACGGATCTCTTCGTCGCGCACGGTGTAGACCAGTTGATCCTGGCTGTAGGCCCGACGAATCTCTTCCCATTGACCCAGCAGCCGCTCGCTGGCTGGGTCCACGGCCTGACGCGCCAGTTCCGCCTCTTTGCGCAGCTGGGCCAGCAGCGCTTCCCGATCGCCGGCCGACGCGCCGCGGTCCACGGTTTGGGCCGCCTGCTCCAAGTGCCAGACGCGGCGCAGCGCTTCGGCCTGCCGGTCGGTGTGGGCGTGGTACTTGCGCACGGCCTGGGCGATCTCGGCCAAGTAGCGGGTGCGTTCGGGCGGGATGATGATGGTTTGGGAACTGGAGGTTCGGCCCGGCGGCTGGGGCAGGCCGGAGACGAAGCGCACGCCGGTTTTGGCCGCAATCGTCTCCAGCAGGGATTGGTAGAGCGCGGTCACGCCGTCATCATTGAACTTGGCGGCAATGGTGCCGAACACCGGCATCTGCTCGCTGGCCAGGTCGAAGGCGGTGCGGTTGCGCTGCACCTGCTTGCGCACATCGCGCACCGCATCCTCGCCGCCGCGTTTTTCGAACTTGTTGACCACCACCAGGTCGGCAAAATCGAGCATGTCGATCTTTTCCAGTTGGGAGGCGGCCCCGAAATCGCTGGTCATCACATAGATGGAGAGATCCACCTGGGCGACGATGCTTGAATCGCCCTGGCCGATACCGGCGGTCTCCACGATAATCAGGTCGAAGCCGGCGGCCTTGGCCACCAGCACCACATCGTCCAGGCCGGCGGGGATTTCGCTGGCCGACTGCCGGGTAGCCAGCGAGCGCATGAAGACGCGTTCGTCGCCGATGGCATTCATGCGGATGCGGTCGCCCAGCAGGGCACCGCCGGTTTTGCGCCGCGACGGGTCTGCGCTGAAGATGGCCACGCGCATGGCCGGCTGGTCCAGCATCAGGCGCTGGATCAATTCGTCGGTCAGGGAGGATTTGCCCGAGCCGCCGGTACCGGTGATGCCCACCACCGGCACGATGCGGTCAGCGGCTTTGGCCCGCAGATCGGCGCGCAGGCGCTCCCAGCGGCCGTTGGACCCGTTTTCCGCGATGGTGGTGATCAGGTTGGCCACCAGGGGAACGTTGTCCGGGACCAAGCGACTCAGGTCCACAGGGCTTTGGTCGACCCGGGAAAAATCGAGGGTCCGCACCATGTGCTCGACGATCCCCTGCAGGCCCATGCGCGCGCCGTCTTCGGGTGTGTAGATTTTGGTCACGCCATAAGCTTCCAGATCCTGGACCTCTTCGGGCACGATCACGCCGCCGCCGCCGCCGAACACCCGGACATGGGGTGCACCCGATTCGCGCAGCAAGTCTACCAGGTATTTGAAGAACTCCACATGGCCGCCCTGGTAGGAAGAGACCGCCACTCCCTGCACATCTTCCTGCACGGCCGCATCCACGATGTCCCGCACCGAGCGGTTGTGGCCCAGGTGGATCACCTCTACCCCGGCGCTCTGCAACATCCGGCGGTAAATGTTGATGGCCGCATCATGGCCGTCGAACAGGGCCGTGGCCGTAACCACCCGGATCGGGTTTTGCGGCGTGTAGGCGAGCACTTGAGCAGTCATAGACCTCTCCTTTGGGGTTCCTCAGCGGCTCAACTCGACAGTAAGCGCGGCCGTTGTCTTCTGTCAACGTCGTTTTGGATCTCCGCGCGGCGCATACGGCCGGCCTTTGCGGGCAAGGCCGCCGCTTGGGAAGACGCTCTTTGGCCTTGACGCCGAGAACGGCCTTAGGATAGGCTATAGCCTAACGACCGGTCGGTAGTCAAGGCTGTTCGTGGCCCGCGGCAGGGTTCAGATTCCCAATGTTGTGCAGAGACGCTTTTTATGGCATCGATGAAAGAGACGATCAAGCAGGTGGCCATCGACCTTTTTTTTCAAAAGGGATACTTTGCCACCAGCATCAGCGAGATCGCCCAGGGCTGCGGCATTCAAAAAGCCAGCATCTAC
>JBAQGR010000792.1:0-11404 GCA_049287895.1 Desulfatitalea sp. | reverse complement strand
ACGATTTACAAAGAGTGGGAGTTGGATGAGCCGGCAACTTGTAAGCAATACTTACAAGTTCGACAGGAGGCTTTCTGCGGAGTCAGCCGAGCCATAGCCGATATTGTTCATTGGGAAAAAGCCCTATCAAAGTTAGAGGAGTCGCCGCATGAGCCTGCCCCTATCTATCGAAAAAGCATTGATGTTGCCTGTCGGGGCTCGGTTTTTTCGTTGCGCCTTGCAGGTCAATCCTTTTGCCTATGTGCAAAGGCATTCAAAGAACACTCCGTTCGATTCGGAAGCGGCTTACAATGCGGCCATTATTCAATCTTGTAAGGATAACGGTATCGAAGTAATCGCCGTGACCGACCATCAGCGTTGCAATACCGGCCGGTCGTTGGCCGAACAGGCACGAACGGGAGGAGTTTACGTATTTCCAGGCGCCGAGGTGGAGACCAAAGAGGGTGTTCACATGCTGCTCTTGTTTGAACCAGATGCCTCCATAGAGCGCTGCAACGGCGTTTTAGGCGATTGCGGGATTCACGACCCTACCAATCCGCCGGCAAATATTAAATATGATGTTGAGGAACTGTTGCGCGAGTCGAAGAAGTGGGGCTGTGTTTGCATCGCCGCCCATGTCGCCGGGGATAAGGGACTGTTGCGCGTTCTGGACAACCAAGCCCGGGCAGCAGCCTGGAAATCAGAACATTTATTCGCCTGTTCGTTGCCCGGTCCTGTTGGGGATTCGCCGGAAAACCTTCGACCGATCCTGATGAACAAAAACCCGGAATACTGCCGAAGCAGGTCAGTGGCGGTGATCAACGCCAAGGATGTCTCCAGCCCCGCGGAAATGACCCATCCCGGTGCCTCCTGTTGGATCAAAATGTCGTGGGTTTCCGTGGGCGGACTGCGACAGGCTTTTCTTGACCATGAATCCCGCATTCGGTTGAATTCAGAACCGGAACCGGAAGACCATGCGGAATTCGTGGCGGCCGCGTGGCAAAGTGGGGGATTCTTGGACGAAGCGGCTATCCATTTCAACGAAAATTTGAATGTCCTGGTGGGTGGCCGGGGGACCGGTAAATCCACCATGGTGGAGAGCTTGCGTTATGTGATGGCATTGGACCCCATAGGGGCCGATGCCCAGAAAGCCCATGAAGGCATTGTTCGCAATGTGCTTAAAAGCGGGACGAAAATCTCTCTGTTGGTCCAAGCCCACAAGCCGTCTCCGAGGCGCTATTTGATTGAACGTACCGTGCCCAATCCGCCAGTGGTGCGCGATGACACAGGCAAAATTTTGGAATTGATGCCAAAAGACATACTGCCGCAAGTGGAAGTGTATGGTCAGCACGAAATCTCGGAATTGACCAAGAGCCCTGAAAAGTTGACCTATCTCCTTCGTCGGTTTTTGGATCAAGATGATGACTTAACCACCCGAAAGCGCACCATTCAAGGGGAGTTGGACCGCTCGCGCGGTCGAATTTTGGAAACCGAAAAGGAGATCTCCCAAATCAACGAAGAACTGGCCCGTTTGCCGGTGTTGGAGGAGACGCTAAAAACATACAAGGAAGCCGGCCTGGAAGAAACCCTTAAAGAACAAAGTCTGCTTGTGCGAGAAGAGGGCGTCCTTAAAACCGCCGAAGGGCGAATAACCCCTTTTAAGGAAATCATCGACCCGCTGAAACACGAGCTTCCCATCGACCGGGCGTTTCTCTCTGAAAAAGCATTGGATGGGCTTCCCGGCAGGGAAATCTTGTTTTTCGCGGATGCCGTGCTCGATCGATTGGATAGAGATATGCGGCAGGTTCATACCCTTGGTCTTAATGCTATTGAACGTTCAGTCACGGAAATGGGCACCGTGCGCCAGCGTTGGGACATCCGCAAACAGCAGGTTCAAGAAGCCTATGAAAAAATACTGCGCGAGTTACAACGGTCGAAAATCGACGGGGAAGCATTCATACGTCTGCGTCGGCAAATAGAAGGCTTGCGCCCATTAAAGGATCGCAAGGCCCTTCTTATCAGGGACTTGTCGGCGTTTCAAGAAGAGCGTCGCAATCTGTTGGCTGAATGGGAAGATGCTAAGGCCGAAGAATATCGCAGGCTGGAACGCGCGGCCAAGAAAGTCAGCCGCAAGCTAAAAGATCGCGTATTGGTGGAAGTTACTTCAGCCGGCAACCGTGAGCCGATTGCCGCGCTGATGCGCGAGCAGATCGGCGGCCGCCTTTCAGAGGCTATCGACATGTTGACTCGGAGGGCCGTTTTTTCTCTACCGGAATTTGCCGATGCTTGTCGCAAAGGGCGCGACGAATTGGTGAAAAAATATCATTTTTCCCCTTCACAGGCCGATAAGATCGCGGCGGCTGGGTCGGACGTTTTTTTTCAGATCGAAGCGCTGGACCTTGCCCCCACAACGACCATCAAGTTGAACGTGGCGAACGACCACGAGCAGGCAAATTGGCAGCCGCTGGACAAACTGTCGACCGGCCAGAAAGCTACAGCCGTATTGCTGCTACTCTTATTGGAATCCAACGCGCCATTGGTGGTCGATCAGCCAGAAGATGATCTTGACAACCGCTTTATCACCGACGGCATCGTCCCGAAGATGCGCGAGGAAAAGCGCCGACGGCAGTTTGTTTTCGCCACTCACAATGCCAACATTCCGGTCTTGGGGGATGCCGAACTGATTGTGGGCTTATCGGCCTCGGGCGAGGCGGAACATGGCCGGGCCAGCCTGAACCCCGCGCATATGGGGTCCATCGATACCCCCAAGGTCAGTGAATTGGTTAAAGAGATACTGGAAGGCGGACAGGAGGCCTTCGAAACCAGGCGGCTCAAATATGGGTTTTAAAAGAAAGAAGAGCTATGACACGTACCGAATTATTAGAGTTGATTAAAAACAGGGAAAGCTCCGGAACCGAGTTTAAAAGGGACACGCTGGAAAATCGCGCGTTAGCCAAAGAGATCGTAGCTTTTGCCAACCTGCAAGGCGGGTGTGTTTTGCTCGGTGTGGATGACGACGGTAGTATCGCCGGAATTACCCGCGGGAATTTGGAAGAATGGGTAATGAGTGCCTGTCGTGATAAAATCCGCCCGGAAATCATCCCCTATTACGAACTGATTCAAGATATAGAGCCGGGCAAACACGTTGCGGTGGTACGAGTGGATCGCGGATGGACGGTTCATCATGTTTGGCACTCCAACCATCGCGCTTACTACATTCGAGTGGGCAGCCAAAGCCGTGAGGCCAGTTCCGAAGAGTTGGAACGATTGTTTCAGCAGAGAGGCGCTTTTCGGCTGGAAACGAGACCGGTTTCCGGTGCGACCCTCACTGATTTGGATTTAAGGCGCCTTAAAGATTATTTTCAACGCATCAGATCACAAGAGACCCCGGCGGATGATGACATTGATAGTTGGCAAGCACTATTAGTGAATACCGAAATTGTATCTGATGAAGGCGGGTCGACCGCCCCGACAGTTGCCGGATTGCTCCTCTTCGCGAAAAATCCCAACCGTTTTTTGCCCCAAGCGGGCATCGATGCAGTGGCTTACCCCGCAAAGGAAAAGGATTACACCGCAAAAGAACGGATAGCGATACGGGGGCCTATGGTTCCCTTGGCAGGGTCGCAAGGCTTGGTGGAAAACGGCCTGGTGGAGCAAGTTGTCGACTTTATAAAACGGAACACTGGCGTTGAAGCTATGCTCAAAAATGGGGTACGGCGCGAGGAGCGCTGGACCTATCCAGAGGAAGCGATTCGTGAGACCATTGTTAATGCACTGGTGCACAGAGATTATCTACTGTCAGGGTCGGACATTGAACTGTCCATCTATGAAGACCGACTGGAGGTCAGTTCTCCCGGACGATTGCCCAATGGAATAACGCCTGAGCGCATGCTTACCGGCTGTCGGGCCGCGCGTAATCAACTGCTCAAAGATGTGATGCGCGACTATGGCTATTTGGAACATATGGGAATGGGCATCCCGCGCAAAATCGTAAAAAGCATGCGGGCCCACAATGGTACGATGCCGGCGCTGATTGTTGAGGATGAGCGGTTTGTTGTCCGGCTCTTGAATCCGTAGTTCAAGGATTCAAAGGAGTTGGCGTAGCGAATCAAGGAGGGTCGCGCGCTATCGATCCACCCGTTGCTTCAACTCGGCCAGGGGTTTGAAAAAGGGCAGTTTCTTGGGTTGGACCGTGACATTCTCGCCGGTTTTGGGATTGCGGCCTTTGTAGCTTTTATACTCCTTGGCCTTGAAAGCGCACAGTCCGCGAATCTCCACGCGCTCACCCCGGGCAAGGGCATCGCCCATGGTGTCGAAAAAGAGGGCTACATAGCGACGGGCCTCCGCTTTGGTGAGTCCCTCTTGCTCCGCCAGTTTTGCAATCAGGTCCTGTGTGTTCATGGGCAGCCTCAATTGGGAGATCCCCCCGGGGATCTCGGGTCAACGACACCTTTCAAAAACCACGACCTTGTTCAAAGCACTTGCGCACCCGACGAAAGCGCGCATAAAATTTTTTATAACAGATTTTCTCAAAAAGCTGGAGTGTTTTGTTTGGAGGAACCCCAAGCGCAGGATAGCCCGGCGGCTCCGTCCGGCCGCTTGCCCTTTTCCCGGACCGGTGGTAGCATCCAAACCATTCGTTATTCTTTCATCTTTTGAGTGCCGTGGGGCTGGGATAGGTTCATCGGTCCACATGCGATCCAAGGTTTTTCCGGGACAATGAACGCCGCGGTGGCCCTGACCGCGGGAAGGCCGACAACTTTGTTGACAACTGTTATAGAGGGAGATCCGGTATGACAAGCAGCGCAGTCCGTTTCGATTTCGAAATTGCGGGTCATGAGACCCAATTGCGGGTCCTCAGTTTTTCCAGCACGGAGGGGATATCCCAACTGTTCCGTTACGATCTCTTCATAACGGCCGAAACCGGCAACATCGCCTTGGATAAAGTCATCGGCCAACCGGCCACCCTGGCCATCAGCACCGGGGACGATACGCGCTACATGAGCGGCATGGTCTCCCGTTTCTGGTGGGTCGGTGAAAGCGGTGACCTGAGTGCCTATTACGCCGAAGTGGTCCCGGTCCACTGGCTGCTCTGGCACCGCTGGGACTGTCGCATTTTCCAAAATCAATCGGTCCCCCAGATGATCCAGCAGGTGATGAAAGAAGCCAACATCGCAGCCGACAGTTTCGATCTTAAAATGCTGCGCAAGAACCACGCCCCCCGGGAGTACTGCGTCCAGTATCAGGAGTCGGATTTTAATTTCATCGCCCGGCTCATGGAAGAAGAGGGCATCTTCTATTTCTTCCGGCACGACTACGATGCCAAAGGTCGGCGCGGCCGGCACATTATGGTGCTGGGTGACGATCCCTCCTGCCATGCGGCCATAGCCGGCAAGTCGACGGTGATCTTCAAAGAACCCAAAGACAAGGTACCCAGCGAAGAGTATGTGTATGAATACCAGTTCGGCCACCAGACGCGCCCCGGCAGCGTTGCCTTGTGCGATTACAATTACCTGCGTCCTGACCTGGATCTGCACGCCTCGGCCGCGGGCAAGGAGTACGGTCACCTGGGCCTCTATCACTACCCGGGCGGTTACGACGCGCAACCGGCCGGCGCTGAACAGGCCAAGCTGCGACTGGAGGAGATGCAGTCCCAATCCAAGCTCGGCTCCGGCCGTAGCGTATGCTGCCGTTTGCTGCCGGGCTTCTTCTTCACCTTGAAAGATCACCCCCAGAAGCGTTTCAACCAGGACTATATGCTGCTCTCCGTCAGCCAGAACGGTGCCCAGCGGGATGTCTCCGCGGAAAGTCAGACGGGCGACCTGGAGAAAATCCTGACCCAACTCATGGGCTACATCCCCATGCCCTCCATCGGCCCTTTTTCCATTCAGCAGATTTACGACAATCTCAAAAAAGGGCTCGACATGCTGTTCGGCAAGGAGAAGGAGTATTACTACGGCAATCAGTTCAATTGCCTGCCGCTGGCCACGCCCTTCAGGCCCGCCCGCCTGACCCCCAAGCCTTTTGTCCGCGGCCCGCAGACCGCCAAGGTGGTGACCACCGGCCAGGAAAAGGTGCAGATGGACGAGCTGGGCCGCATCAAAGTCAAGTTCCATTGGGATCGCGCCAAGCAAGCCGACGACTTCAAGCGTACCTGCTTTATCCGCATGGCTTACAGCTACGCCGGCGGCAATCACGGCATCCAGTTCCCGCCCCTGGCGGGCGACGAGGTGGTGGTGGATTTCATCGACGGCGACCCGGACAAGCCCTTGATCACGGGCGCCGTTTACAACGGCCTCAACCGGCCACCGCTCAAACCCGAAGAGAAGATCGAAAACATCATCCTGACCCCCTACCAGCACCGGTTGCATCTCAACGACCGCACCGCGGCCGTCACGCTCAACACCGGCGGCGGCGAAACCCTCATGCTGATGGACGGCGAGGATCATACGGACTATGGGCGCCAGATCAAGCTGAGCACCGCCGACAAGCACACCGTGATTCTAGCCAAGGGCGCCAAGGTGAGCGGCATCAAGCTGGAGACCCAGATGGGCCAGAAGATCGCCATGTGGGACGAGCCTCATCCCGATGGCATTCTCCTGGAAGACAGAACAGGATTGCTCACGCTGCAACTCAATTCCCAGGATAAGGTGATAATGCTCAAGAACAAGTCCGACCAGCAGATCGTCATCGACTGCAACAGCGGCCGGGTGAGCATCCAGGGCGGCGGCGTCGAGGTGGTGGGCGGCCAGGTGAATGTCAATGGCAGCAGCGAAGTCAAGATCGTCTCGGGCGGCAAGGTGGCCATCGAAGCGCCCTCCATCGAAGCCACGGCGGCAGGGTCTATCAAGCTGGCCGCGCCGGACATTACACTGGAGGGCGCCCAGATCAATCTCAACGCGGCCATGGTCAATGCCATGACCTTCCTGAAGGTCGGCGCCATACTCCAGGTACCGGTGGTGAATGCATCCGGGGCTGTTATCTCCCCGTCCTACACCCCGGGTGTCGGCAACCTGGTATAATTGACCGGCGGAGGAACGGTAATGGAAAGCACAACGATGACTTTGGCCCCTACGGATCAACCCAGTCATGTCCGCCTGCCCCTGCTGGCGCAACTCTACACGACGCCGGACGATCCCACGCCCCAGCTCCAAGCCGTGGCCGCATGTCTGGAAGACGTGGACGATTCGGTCCGGCAAATGGCCATGCTGGTGCTGGAACGGTGCGGCTCCGTGGGCGTTGCACCACTGGAGGCGTTGCTGGCTCAAGACCGGCCGGTGCAGACCCGCGCCGCCGCGGCGGCCATCTTGGGCCGCATGGGCGGCATCGCGGCACCAGCAGTACCGGCTCTGGGCCGCTGCCTGGAAGCAGGCGACGATACGCTCCGGACCAATGCCAGCTTTGCCCTGGGCCGGCTCGGAACGCAGGCCGTGCCCGAACTGCAACGGCTGTTGGGTTCCTCGGATGGGAAAGTAAAAATCGCGGCCCTGGAGGCCCTTGGTTGCATCGGCCCGGCGGCCCAGATAGCGGATGCCGGGATCCGTAGACTGCTGACCGACGACGACCCGCTCGTGCACTTGGCCTGCGCCGGATGCCTGGCGCAAATCAACGGGGAAGATCCGGAAGGATTGCCGCGCCTACGCGCGGCCTTGACGCGGTCCGAGGCCCAGGTGCGGGCCACGGCGGTGCAAAGGATCGGCGAGCTGACCGGCAAAGCCGTGGCCGCGGCGCCCGAATTGATACGCTGCCTGGGAGATGAGGCCGCGCAGGTCCGCGCGGCCGCGGCCCTGGCTTTGGCCCGTGTCAAGCCGGACGCCGTCGAGGCCGTCCCAGTGCTCATCAACCTGCTGGGCGACCCCGACCCCGATGTCACCATAAACGCCGCCATGGCTTTAGGAACCATCGGGCCGCCGGCATCGGCCGCCTTGGAACCCCTCAAGACGCTGCAAAGCCACGCCGACCGACGCGTGGCCCAGATGGCTGCCGCTGCCCTGGCGCGCATCGCACCTAAATCTTAATAGCGCCCCTTTCATCTTCTTCTCACATCCCCCAGGTCGCATCCCCGCAAAAACGTCCGTGGTCTTTATTGACAAACCGCTCGACGGCCGGGCGGATGTCGCCCAGGCGGAAGGCGGCGCCGTGGCCCGGATGGCAGACGGTATCATCGGGCCAGGCGAGCACCACCTGCCGCAGGGTTTGCAGCGTGGTTTGAAAATCTTCGGAAGACCAGGTTTTGCCTGGTCCGCCATCGAAGAGGGTGTCGCCCACGAGCATGCGCGGATCGTCTTCGATGCCGAAGCAGACCTGGTCACGGGTATGGCCGGGGGTCGCATGGACGACCAAATGATGATCGCCCACCGTCAGCCGCTCCCCGCCGACGAGCCTTCGATCGGCATCGACCGGGCCGGCGTCCTTATGGGCCATGACCGGAACCTTGAACCAGCGACGCATCTCCGCCAAAGCGCCGATGTGATCGGGATGGCTGTGGGTGACCAGAATGGCCGTCGGTGTGGTGCCGGCCAGCAGTTCTTCCAAAATTTCCGGCTCAGCGCCCGGATCGACCAGCACGCTGCGCTGGGTCAGAGGACAGACCAGCGCATAGGCATTCATGGACCATGGGCCAACGGCACGGCAGCGTAGTTCCATCATAGCTGCACCTCGATCAGATGGGGACCGGGTTCTGCCAAGGCCATGGCCAGCAGCGAATGGAAGCCATCGGTGGTCTCGGCCCGCGCCGCGGCCACCCCCAACCCCTCGGCCAGCTTGACCCAATCCAGATCGGGCCGACCCAGTTCCATGGTGCTCAAGGTTTTTGCGCCCGGCGCGGTAAACCCCAGACGATTCAGCTCCACTTGCAGGATCTGGTACTTGCGGTTGGAGAAGATCACAGTGGTCACATCCAACTTCTCCCGGGCCTGGGTCCAGAGCGCCTGCAGGGTGTACATGGCCCCGCCGTCGCCTTGCAGGCAGAGCACCTTGCGGTCCGGGCAGGCCAGGGCCGCGCCCGTGCCCACCGGCACCCCCTGGCCGATCGATCCGCCGGTGAGACACAACCAGTCGTGGACCGGCGCCCCCATGGTCGCGCGATAGGCGAACTCGCCCGAGGTGCCTGACTCATCGGACACGATGGCGTTTTCCGGCAGCAGCGACCCGATCACCGCACCGGCCGTCTCCACGGTCAGGGGGCCGGTGGGCCGCTCTGGACGCTGCGCCGTTGCGGTCGCGATCTGGGCCTGGCCCGCACCCAGTGCTTCGGCCAGGGCTTCCAGGGCCGCGGTGCCGTCCACCCGCGGGTCGGCCAGGGTATGCACGCGACACCCTGGGGCCAACAGATCCACAGAACGCTGGGGATAGGCAAAAAAAGCCGTGGGTGATACAGCGCCGACCACGATCAACTGCCCGAATTCGGCCAGGCGCTTCTGGGCCCTTTCGGGAAAGTAGGGCAACCGCCGGACGATGGGCACTCCGGCACCGCGGACAAAGCGGGCTTCGAAGGTGTTGGCGAGGACCATGGCACCGCTCTTTTGGGCAATGCGCGCCGCGGCTCGCAAGCCAGGCTCACGTAGGGCCCTGCCGCCCAACAGCAGGCCGGTAGGCACACCCGAACGCAGCATCTGCACGGCCTCGGCCAGCGCCTTGTCCGACAGCGGCGCGGTTTTGGGCTGGAAGGCCGGCACCTGGATCGGTTGGGAGTCGCCCCAGGCGCAATCGGCCGGCACGATGAGCGTGGCCACCTGGCCGGGCAAACCCAAGGCGGCCCGCAGCGCCGCGACTCCTTCGGCCGGCAGATCGGCCGCGCTCGAAGCCTCGCCCACCCACCCGGAGACCGGCGCCGCCAGGGTGGCGATATCCGAGGCCAGGGGCGGATCGTTGAGGCGATGGGCTACCGGATGGTCGCCTACTAAATTGACGATGGGTGACCGCGCCCGCCGGGCGTTGTGCAGGTTGGCCATGGCATTGGATAGGCCGGGACCCAGATGGAGCAAGGTGGCCGCCGGCCGGCCGGTCATGCGCGCATAGCCATCGGCCGCGCCCGAGCATACTCCTTCGAACAGACCCAGCACGGCCCGCATACGCGGTTCCTGCTCCAGAGCCGCCACCAGATGAATCTCGGTCGTGCCGGGATTGGTGAAGCAAAGAGTCATCCCGCAATCGGCCAGGGCCCGCATCAACGCTTCAGCACCGGTCATGAAATATCCTTTCTTTTCGCCATCCACCTTCAGCCTTCAGCCTTCTGTCTTCTATCCACCACGCAATACAACCCCTCTCCGGACCGGGCCGCCTTGGCACACAAATTATCCGAAAGGCAGGTCGCTTTGCGCGTATCGCCCGAGTGCCAGCGTTGGATCAAGTCCGGCTCGCGCACCAACGGCCGGGCCATGGAGAAGTAATCGGCCACGCCGTCGGCCAACAGCCGTTCGGCCAGTTGGAGCGAACGAATCCCGCCCACCATCATGATGGGAATTTTCAAGGTCGATTTGAACTGCCGGGCCGCGTGCCGGAAATAGGCCTCTTTATCTTCGCTATTGATCTTCTCGCGCATGGGGCTCAACGGCCCCGAAGCAATAGTGCCGCCGCTCACTTCGATGGCGTCCATGCCGGCGTCTTGCAGCAGCCGGCCCACCTGCAGCACATCTTCCAGGGTCACGCCGCCGTCGAGGCCGTCTTCGCTGTTGAGTTTGACCAGCAGCGGATAATCCCGCCCCACGGTTTCGCGCACGGCCGCCGCTGTCTCCAGCAGCAGGCGCGCGCGGTTGGCCAACGACCCGCCGTAGGCATCGTCGCGTTGATTGAAAGCCGGCGACAACGACTGGGAGAGCAGATAGCCGTGGGCCGCGTGCAGCTGCACGCCGTCAAAGCCGGCCGCGCGGGCACGGCGGGCCGCGGCGGCAAAGGCAGCCGGCAAACCGCGCAGATCCTCCTTGCCGGCCAGGTGGTATTCCGCTGGATCTTTTCCAGCGCTGGGCGAAAGGAAGAGCGGCAGCATGCCCGTGAGTTCCCTGGTGGCAAAGCGGCCGGCATGGGCCAACTGGGCCACGATCCGGCCGCCGTGGGCATGGGTCGCGGCGACCATGCGCGCCAGCGGCGCGATACGGCTATCCACATCGATCCCAAGTTGCCGTGGTGTGGCCTGCCCCTCTTTGGTGACATAGGCGTGGCTGCTGATGATCAAGCCGACCTCGCCTTGGGCCAGATTGCCCACCAATTCGACCAAACGCGGCGTGCAGGTGCCATCCGCCTCGGCCAACCCCTCCCAGGTGGCGGACCGCACGAAACGGTTTCTCAATTCCAGGCCATTGATGGTGGTTTTCTCGAAAAGCACGGGCATGTCCCGACTCCTTTTTATTTTTCGGATTCAATGAGATATGGCGGTCCAGGTTTTTTGCGCCGCCCCTTGCCAACACCCGATCCACGCTACTATGAT
>JBAQGR010000791.1:0-3321 GCA_049287895.1 Desulfatitalea sp. | reverse complement strand
CTCCGGCACCCGGCCGTCCAACAGGCAGCCCAGAGCCGCCTGGGTGGCTGCCGCCGCGGCCGTGCCGGTGGTGAATCCGCTGCGCAGTTTCATCAGTTTTCCACTTTCCACTTTCCACTTTCTACTTTCTACTTTCTTTTCTCATCTTCCTGCGCCAAAAGAATCAAAGCATTGACCACGCTGGCCGCCACATTCGAGCCGCCTTTGCGGCCGATGTTGGTGATATAGGGCACATCCTGATCCAACAGCCACGCCTTGGATTCGGCTGCGTTGACAAACCCTACCGGCAAACCGACCACCAGGGCCGGCTTCGCGCGGCCCTGCCGGACGAGTTCGATCAGCCGCAACAGGGCCGTGGGTGCATTGCCCACCACATAGATGGCGCCGGCCAACCGGTCCGCCACGGCGTCTACGGCCGCCTGGGCCCGAGTGGTACCGGCAGCCAGGGCCGCCTGGGCGATCTCCGGAGAGGCCATCAGGCAAACGGCACACCCGCCAAAACGGGCGAGCCCCTGGGCGTTGATGCCTACGCGGGCCATGTCGGTGTCGGTATACACCGTACCCCCCGCCCGAATCACCGCAACACCCGCGGCCACGGCACCGGAAGAAAAGTGCACACTGTGCAAATAATCAAAATCGGCCGTGGTATGGATCATGCGCTGCACGATCCGCCATTTGGCCGGTGAGAAGTCATGGGGTCCGGCTTCGCGCTCGATGATGGCAAAGCTCTCACGTTCGATCTCATGGGGTTGCATAGAACGACCTTTCTTATTTGGAGCATATCAATTGACGCTAACGCGCAGCATATCCGTGCGGGTCCAATCCTCGGCCAGGGCGATGCCCGCGGCATTGCGATAAACCCACTCCCGCAGGGTGCGGGTAAAGCAGGGATCACGAAAGACGAGAACATCTCCCAGACAGTTCAGATCTTGCTGGATGCGCCAGTACAAATGCATCGAGACTCCTTTTTCATTTCCGTTGCCTGCATTCTTGCCGATACTTCCCGCATGCGGCCACAAAGGCCGCGGCGCTCGCCGGCCGGCTTCCGAAATGGAGGTGGACGTAACTTCCCAGCGTGCGCTGGAGCGCATATCCTTCTGGTTGGGGAGCGCCCCCCTTGCGACCGCTAAGCGCATAGACCGTGTCGGTTGGCGACGCCGCCGCATCCTCGACCCAATGGGAGTAGTGAAACTCATGGCCGCGCAGCAGGGCGCCCGGGCCACCCAACAGGGTCTCCTTTTCAAGCCGGATCTCGCGATAGCCCAGGGTCCTCAATTTCCGGTTCATCTGGGTTCGAAACGGAAAACAGCCGCACATGGGATAAATGCTGCCCTCCTGGTCCTTCAACTCCCGGCAAAGGTACATGAACCCACCGCACTCGGCGTAAATCGGCATCCCCTCCCGGCTGCGCCGTTGAATCGTCAGGCGCAGGTCGGCGTTGGCCGCCAGGCGTCCGGCATGCAGTTCCGGATAGCCGCCCCCCAGATAAAGGCCGTCCAGGTCGTCCGCTAAGCGGGCAGCGCTCACCGGAGAAAAGGGCACCAATTGGGCGCCGGCCGCGCAAAGCAGATCCAGGTTGTCCGGGTAGTAAAAGCAGAACGCCGCATCCCGGGCCACGCCGATGCGCACTACTGTCAGCGGGTCGGCCTGCGGTCGTTCTTCGGCCGGTGGCGCGGTCGTCATCTCCGGCAACCGCGCCAGAAGCTGATCCAGATCAACGCCTCTTTCCACACGGTCGGCCAGTCGTTGCAAAAATGCTGCATCCAATGGCCGCTCTTCGGCCGTCACCAATCCCAGATGCCGCTCCGGCATGCGCAGGCCATCGTCGCGCACTATGCCGCCCAGCACAGGCACATCCACATAAGCCGCCATGGCCTCTTTCAAGTAGTCCAAATGGCCGGTGCTGCCCAGGTTGTTGAAAAGCACGCCGGCAAAACGCACCTGCGCATCGAAGTGTTCGAAACCCTGCACCAAGGCCGCGGCGCTGCGCGCCAGACCGGCGCCATCCACCACCAGCAGCACAGGCAGGTTCAGCCACTTGGCGATCTGGGCCGTGGAACCCTCCTCGCTCTGGCCGCTGAAGCCGTCATACAACCCCATGACTCCTTCGACCACCGCCACGTCGCACCCGGCCGCGTGCCGTCGGAAGCACGTCTGGTTGTACTCCCGGCTCAGCATCCAGCCATCCAGATTGCGGCTCGCCCGCCCCGTCACCCACGCATGGTGCCCCGGATCGATGAAATCGGGCCCAACCTTGAACGGCGCCACACTCAATCCACGCCGGCCCAAGGCGGCCATCAAGCCCAAAGCGATGGTGGTTTTGCCGACGCCGCTACTCGTGCCTGATACGATGAAAGCTTTAATCGATCCCATTCCTTCACTTTCAACTTTCTACTTTCCACTTTAAACTCTTTTAAAACAAAACCCAATACACCCCACCGACAAGAATCAAACTGACCACCCTTGTCCCCTGCCCCAAAAGCAGCAACATCATCCCCATCCTGGGCGCGAAGATGCCCAGCAGCCGAGGCAGTTGGTGGCGCAGAGCCCGAATGGGAAAGGCCACGATGTTGCCGATGAGCAGCGCCAGGACGGCTTGCTGGGTGGAGACAACCCCCTCGTTCAACAGCGCCCCGGCGGTGGCAAAACCCGACGCGAACTCGGCCGCGAAACTCAACACCACCAGCGAAAGCGCTTCGACGGGAATGAAGGTCGAAGAGAATCCGCGCGCCAGCCAAGCCTGCGTCCATTCGAAGAAGCCGGCGCTGTTGAGCAAAAAAACAGCGATGTAGATGGGCACGACATATGTGGCCACGCCCATGAGCCGGACCGGCAGTTTTTGCTTCAAGGCCGCCCAGAGCATGACGGCGCTTCGCTCCGACCGCAGCGCATCCTGGCCGAGACGCTCCGCCTCCGCCACAGGGGCGGTCGCGCGCCGGCGCGCCACCAGCAGCACTCCCAGCAGGCGCAGCAACGCGGCCAGGAACGTGAGGATGAAATAGAGCCCGCCGGCCCAGCCCGTGAGCGGCAGTACGATGAAGACCGTGGTGGGCAGGTGCAGAAAGAATGCCGGCAATTGGTTGGCCAGATGGGTCAGTACCAGTTGAAAGCGGTCGATACGACCCTCTTTCCAATAGCCGAGCAGCATGGCATTGGCCGCCTCTCCGGAGAAAAAGGCGGTGGTGAAGGCGGCACTGCAGTGCGGCCCCAGGCGGGCGAAGCGAAACAACGGCGCACCCAGGAGTCCCAGCTGGCGGGTCCAGCCGGCCGACTCGATGAGTTGACCGACGGCCAGCCCGACCGCGATGGTCAGCAGCAGAC
>JBAQGR010000790.1:0-2812 GCA_049287895.1 Desulfatitalea sp. | reverse complement strand
CTGCGTATTCCGGGCGAATCCGGCCACGATTCCGACGGGAAAGCGTCCACCGTTCCGACGGGAAAGCGTCCACCGTTCCGGCGGGAATCCGGCCGGCATTCCGATTCGATTCCGGCCAGCATTCCGGAGCCATCCGGCCAGTGTGATGTGAGAGTGTAGTCGCGGGGTAACTCCACGGGTATCCTGCCGTCCTTGATTTTATCCAGGGAGGGCTTGATGCCGAGAGAAAGAGTTGCCATGCGAAAAATATGTGAGATCCTGCGCCTGGTCTGGGGCTGTAACCAGAGCCGCCGCGATACGGCCAAAGCCTGCGGTGTCGGCAAGAGCACCGTGAACGATACGATTGCCCGCGCCATCGCCGCCGGCCTGTCCTGGCCGATGGAACTGGATGACGAGGCTCTTGAGAAGCTTCTTTATCCCCCTGCGCAACCGCCCTCCGCCCGCAAGCTGCGTCAGCCCGACTGGCAGGCGTTGCACGATGAACTGACCCGCCACAAACACCTCACCCTCATGCTGCTGTGGCAGGAGTACAAAGAGGGGGAGCCTTCCGGGTACCAGTACAGCCAGTTCTGCGAACTCTATCGGCAGTGGCGCAAGAATCTGGATCGCTCCATGCGTCAGGAGCACCGCGCCGGCGAGAAGTTTTTCGTCGACTACAGCGGAATGACCCTGTCCATCGTGGATGCCTCCACAGGCGAGATCCGGGAAGCCCAGATCTTCGTCGGGGTCATGGGCAACAGCAACCTGACCTTTGCCGAGGCGACCTGGACCCAAGGGCTGTCCGACTGGATCGGCTCCCACGTCCGGGCCTTCGGCTATCTCGGCGCCGTTCCCCATTGCGTGGTTCCGGACAATCTGCGCTCCGGGGTCACCAAGGCCTGCCGCTATGAGCCGGAACTCAATCCCACCTATGCCGAATGCGCCGACCATTACGGCACCGCCGTCATCCCCGCCCGTGTTCGCCATCCCAAGGACAAGGCCAAGGTCGAAGGGGGCGTACTGATCGCCCAGCGCTTCATTCTGGCCGGCCTTCGCCGGCGCACCTTTTTCAGTCTGCTTGAGGCCAACGCCGCCATCCGGCAACGCTTGGAGCTGCTGAACAACCGACCCTTCCGGAAACTCCCCGGTTGCCGGCGTGATCGTTTCGAGGAACTCGATCGGCCGGCGATGTTGCCACTTCCCGAGACCCCCTACCTGTTCGCCCAGTGGAGCAAAGCCCGGGTCCATATCGATTACCACGTCGAGGTGGACCACCATTTCTACAGCGTCCCCCATCGCCTGGTGGGTAAGCAAGTGGATGTTCGCTTCACCGGAACCACCATCGAATGCCTGTACAAGGGGGGCCGGGTCGCCTCCCATCCCCGTTCGTTTCTGCCGGGCAAACACAGCACCTTGCCGGAACACATGCCCAAGGCCCACCGGGAATATGCCGAGTGGACGCCGCAGCGCATCATTGCTTGGGCGGCTCAGACTGGAGCGGCCACGGCCGCCGTCGTGGAGCAGATCCTGTCGCGCAAAGCCTATCCCGAGCACGGCTTCCGCTCCTGCATGGGAATCATCTCCCTGGGCAAGCGCTTTTCCAAAGAACGTCTGGAGGCCGCCTGCGCTCGGGCGCTCGCCATCCGCGGCGTGAGCTACAAGAGCATCAAATCGATTCTGGAGAACAACCTCGACCAGAAGCCGCTACCCAGCCAACTCGAATTACCGGCCGTTTCCCACGAGAACATCCGGGGAACCCATTACTACAACGACGAAAGGATCTCTCATGCTGACCCAACCGACCATTGAAAAGCTCACTGCCATGAAGCTATCCGCCATGGCCAAGGCCTTTGCCGACCAGATGCAGCGCCCGGACATGGCGGCGCTCTCCTTCGAGGAGCGTTTCGGCCTGATCGTGGACGTCCAGATGACCGAACTGGAAAACCGGCGGATGCAAAGCCGGCTCAAGGCCGCCAAATTGCGACTATCCTCCGCCATCGAAGACCTCGATCTGCGTCCGGGCCGGGGTTTGGACCGTGGCACAATCATGTCGCTGGCTCAAAACCCATGGGTAAGGAACCACCACAACCTCCTCATCACCGGACCGACCGGCGCCGGCAAAAGCTACCTGGCCTGCGCCCTGGCCCAGAAAGCCTGCCGGGACGGGCACACTGTTTTGTACCAACGGCTGCCGCGCCTGCTGCACGACATTGCCGTCGCCAGGCTCGACGGCCGCTACCACAAGCTCATGGCCCCCATCGGCAAATGCGAAGTGCTGGTATTAGACGACCTGCTCATCTCCCCTCTATCCCGAGAAGATCAGCGCGAGTTGCTGGAAATCGTCGAGGAACGCTACGACCGCAAGGCCACCATCGTCACCAGCCAACTGCCGGTCAAGGCCTGGCATGACACCATGCAGGACCCGACTCTGGCCGATGCCATTCTCGACCGTCTGGTTCACAATGCTTACAAGATCGAACTCAAGGGCGAATCGATGCGCAGAAAGCGATCCACACTTGACCGGAAAACCGAAGCCGTGACAGAGTAAAAAACCCCACCCCGAGACCCACTCTCGGCACTGGCCGAATTCACCGGAACGCTGGCCGGATTCACAGCGGAACGGTGGCCGCTTTCATGTCAGTTCCACTGGCCGCTTTCGCCAGAATACGCAGCCGCCGGAGCCGAAGGCGGAGGGAACCTGCAAGCGCAGCTTGCAGGCGGTCCGGTTGACCGCCGGGTGTACGCCCGTCATGGGCGTGAACTTATGGGGTGCAAGTCCCCTGTACGGGAATCCAATCACTGTCGCGAAGACAGGGTAAAACAAGTACTAGCC
>JBAQGR010000789.1:0-2707 GCA_049287895.1 Desulfatitalea sp. | reverse complement strand
GATGGTGACGGCGACTTCGACCGTCTCTACGCCTTCGGCGGCCGTTCCTTCACCATCTTCAAAGCCACCGGCCGGGGATTGACGCCGGTCTTCGACAGCGGCGATCAGTTCGAGCAGATCATCGCCGCGGCCCTGCCCGCGGATTTCAACGCCGACAACGATGAAAACGATACCTTCGACAGCCGCAGCGACGCCAAAGGCCCCGAGCCCGAAGGCCTGATCCTGGCCACCATCGGGCCGCGCACTTTTGCCTTCATCGGTCTGGAACGCATCGGCGGCATCCTGGTCTACGACATCTCCCGCCCCCACGCGCCCCAGTTCGTGCAGTACATCAATCCCCGCGACTTCGGCGGCGATGCCGAATCCGGCACGGCAGGCGACCTCGGTCCCGAGGGGATCACTTTCATCCCCGCGGCCAAAAGCCCCACCGGCCGGCCCATGCTGGCCGTGGCCAACGAAGTCAGCGGCACCACCACGCTCTACCACATCGAAGTAAACGAACACCCGCCGGTCTTTGCCCGCAGATAGTTCTCCTCAATCCCGAACCCGGCGCCACGCTTCGGGTTCGGGATTTGCCGGCGGAGGAGAGACGGCGCAAACAAAGGAGCCGCATCATCCACAGTCCAACGCGCGGCGGACAATGGCAGCCAGTTCGTTGCGCAAAATCGGCTTTCTGATAAAGGCACGGATGCCCATGGAGAGTGCTTGCTCTTCATTGATGCTCGCGCTGAAACCCGTGCAAAGAATGATGGGAAGATCGGGTCGGATGAGCATTATCTCTTGGGCCAGACGCTTGCCCGTCATTTGGGGCATCGTCTGATCCGTTATCACCAGATCGAATCGGTTCGGCTGCAACTGAAAGGTGTTCAGCGCTTCGGCGCCGCCGGACTCGGAAACCACGTCGTAGCCAAGGGTCATCAGCATTTCTCGGGTCATGTCCAACACCATCGCTTCGTCATCTACCAGCAAGATCGTTTCGCAGCCCCTGCTGGGCCGTTCGACCGGCTTCCCGAAAAGCGGCTGGCCGCGGTCGCGGTGGGAGAAGTAGAACCATACGCCTACCCCAGCCCGGCGGAGTAGAACCGAACGCCGGAAGGCGATAACTCAGCCGGGTCCGCCGTGTCCCTTTTTGTCTTCATGTCGACCGCTACACATTGTTACAACTTGTTACCCGGCTGAAAAGCATTCTTCGGTGGCGCGGATTATTCATGGGCATGCCTGGCAAATCAGGCGTATAAATGAATGACCAAAAACAATGGACAAAAAGGAGGGTGTTATGAAAACAGTCATTTGGGGCTCTATCGGATTGCTCGCCACCGTGTTTCTGCTCGTTGGCTTTATGGCCTGCGATCGCGAACACACCGGCGCTTTGTGTTTTAGAGGCGATGCCGGGACGCCGGAAGAAAGGGTGGCTCACGTGAAGCAATGGGTTTCAAAAAAACTGGAACTGACCGAAGAACAGCAGGTCGAGCTCGAGCGCATGCTGACGGCGATGGCGGACAAGCACGCAACGATGCGGGGCACGCATACGGATTTTAAGAAGGCCTTTATAGACGAACTGCGTAAGGAGCAGGTCCGACCGGAGGATCTGAAGCAATTGATCGAAGCAAAACGGCCGGCTTTCGAGGAGATGCTCGCCCTGGCCACCGAAAACCTGGCCGCGTTCCACGCCATGCTGACGCCCCAGCAACGCGAAAAACTGATTGCCGCGCTGGAATCCCATCACGGTAGGTGTCCCTGGCGGCAAGGGGAACAATGACCCCTGCCGTCCGTTCCCGCGGGTTTCCATCAAAGCGCGGGTTATGGTAGGGTAGGACCCTGATGCCTTTCAGAACCGGGTTGGGATGACCCCCTGAAGCTTTTATGGATCGATCGTCCCAACCCGGTCAACCCGGCAGGCCGGTGCCCGATGCAAGAACGACTGCTGATTATCGACGACGACCCCAAATTGAACCGGTTGTTGACCGACTTTCTGGCCGATTTCGGTTTTCAGGTGGCAAGCGCCGTTACCCCCGGCGAGGGGTTGAAAAAGCTGCGCCGGGATAAGCCCGTGTTGATCATCCTCGATGTGATGCTGCCTGAAATCAACGGATTTGAGCTGTGCAAACAGATCCGCCGGGATTCGTCCGTGCCGATTATCATGCTCACTGCCCGGGGCGATCCCATGGATCGGATCATCGGCCTGGAGATCGGCGCCGATGACTATCTGCCCAAACCATTTGAACCCAGAGAACTGGTAGCCCGCATCCAAGCGGTGCTGCGCCGCACAGCCGGCAAAAGCCGCGGCGGCGCCCAGACCTTCGGCCGCCTCTGCCTGGACACTGCCCAGCGCAAGGTTTGGCTGGACGGCGCAGCGGTTGAACTGACCACCCATGAATTCGAGGCCCTGGCATTGTTGGCGCGCCATCCCGGCAAGGTGCTGGACCGCGACCGGATCTTGCAGGAGCTGCGCGGCATGGACAGCTACGCGTTCAACCGTTCCGTGGATATCACCATGAGCCGCTTGCGCCAGAAGCTCGGAGACGACCCCAAAACGCCGGAGTTCATCAAAACCATCTGGGGCGCCGGGTATATGTTCATCGGCGTGCCGGAGGATGGTTCGGCCGGTAAAGAGCGCGGATAGCCCTATGCCAAAATTATTTTCCTCCGTCTTCGTCAAGCTCTTCGCGATACTAGTGGCGGCCGGCATCGGCATCAATCTTGGAAT
>JBAQGR010000788.1:0-2784 GCA_049287895.1 Desulfatitalea sp. | reverse complement strand
AACCACAGGCATTGCAAACGCTCATTGCGCATCTTTTTTTCCTTCGGAAAGAAAGCGTTGATAGAGAAAAGAGACCAGGATCAGCACCACGGCCAATCCGAACAGCGAACCCACGCGGTACAACTGGCCCAGGGAGCTGACGTCGAGCAGGAAGATCTTAGCGGCCGTGGCCACGATGGCCAGGATGGCCGCCCAGCGCACCGTCTTGGCGCCCCAGCGGATACCCACCACCAGCAGGCCGATGGCAAAGAGCAGCCAGCCGATGCTGTAGGCCAGCTGCATGGCCAGGCTGCCGTGGGGCAACATGCTGAAGGCCCGGCCCTTGCTGGCAAAGACGCTGGCGATCTCGATGTTCAGAATCGCAAAGGCGCCGAGGGCCAGCACCAAACCCCAAAAGGGTTGGGGCCGGACCGCGGGCAGGGGCCAGGCCGCGTCCCACCGTCGGAGCGTCAAATAGACCAGACTGACCAGGGCAAAGAGATAGACCAGCGTCGGCGGGTTGAGCAGCGGCGTCATTTGAGCAAAGGCGCCGCGGAATGCGAACGGCAGGCTCACGGCGCGCAGCAGACCGGCCACGATCAGCACCAGCCCGGTCAGACGGAAGGGGCGGTCCAGCCGGCGCGGCCACAGGAGCAAGGCCAGGCCATAGGCCAGCCACCCGGCGGCCGAAGCCGCGGCCTTGGCCGGCGTGTGGGCGTGTAGCAGGGCAAAGGGATAGCCCGTGGCGAAAACAGTGCCGGACTGGAGCTTGAGCATGATAAAGAGCGCCGCCAAAAACAGGGCCAGCAGGCTGTTCTTCGCCAGGGAGCGGGACTCGTCCCAGGGCTCCCTGCGGAAGAGGTAGTAAAGCCCGGCCAGCAGCGGCAGATAGACCGCCAGGGCCAGGTTGAGCAAGGGGCGCATCTGGGCCGCGGCCTGGGGCAGCAGGAGCGGCAGGGCGATCATGACCACCGTACCCGCGGCCAACAGGTAGAGCCCGGCCAGGCGCACGGCCTGCGCCAATCCGGTCAGGCGCCACAGCAGGCCGCCCAGGGCCACCCACGAGAGGCCGTAGCAGGCCCACTGGGCGAAGTTCTCCTCCGGCCACACCTGAAAGCGGCTGCCCGGCGGGGCAAACAGGTCGGCCACTCCCAGGTTAACCAGCAGAAAACCGGCGGCCACGGTGAGCCACAGGAAGTAATTGGGCAGGTCGAGGGTTTTGAGTCTTCTCTGGGGATAGCCGGCCTGACCCACGGCCAACCCCAGGGCCGCAACGGCGGCGGCTACCGAGAGAACCGCGCTGTTGGCCAGCGGCAGGCTTGCCGGGGATTTGAGCCGGGGCAAATTGATGCCAAGTGTCAGCAGGCCCAGAGGCGCCATGCCCAGGGCCACCCAGCGCAGGCCCGGGTGTTCGATGCGCCGGTTGAGCCAGAGCAGGGCCGCGGCTTCGAAGACAAAGGTCAGGCCGATCCAGCCATGATCCAGCAGCAGCACCGGCAGGGTGGAGAGGTAGAAGAGCAGCACGCCGCCGTGAAAGGCCAGAATCGCGTTGCGTTCGGGCCGACCCTCCAGGCGTTTTAACAACAGCGCCACCAGGGGCAGTTTGAGCAGAGCCAGGCCCAGGGGCACCCACTGGCCGATCCATTGCTGCCCGGGGGCACTCCAGTAGCGCTGACTCACATAAAGTAAGAAGAGCGCCTGCACGGCTTCGAACAAAGCCCAGCCGTTCCAGATGCGCGGCCAGCGGTCGAAGGGCTGAAAGAAGACAAACGGTACGACCAAGGCCACTAAGAAAAGGGCGCCGGACCAGGCCAGGGCGCCGAAGTAGACCGGCGGTCCCAGATCGGGATGCAAAACAAACACCGCTTGGGCCGCGGCCGCGCCGATCAGGGCGGCCACACCGGAGATCTCGAAACCGAAGCGGCGCACGGCAAAGAGCACCAGACCCAGGAAGCACACCAGGGTCGCCATGCCCGGATGGGGATAGTGGGGATAGGCGAGCAGAAACGAAGCGGCGAGCAGCACACACACCCCGGCCGCGGGTGCAGCGGCCAGCCACTGTTCCAGGCCGGCCCCCGATAGCAGCGGTTTGCGAGCGGCTTCGCCCTCCGGGGCCAGGTGCAATGCCGCCAAAAGGTCGGGCAGCCGCTTGATGAGCAGAAAGACACCGGCGCACAAAACAGCGCCGGCGGCCATGATAAAGACGAAGAAGCCAAGACCCAGCATCCCTGCCGGCACATGGAAGAGCCAATGCAGCGCGCCGATCAGAAAGAGCAGCACCAGGGCCCCCACCTGGATGAAGGCGCGGAAGAGAATGCTCAGGCCGATGCCGATCAGCTCCAGGCCGAGCAGCAGGGGCCAGAACCAGAACGATACGGCCGGTTGCTGGAAGAGCACCGCCAGGCCGAGAAGCACGGCCGCCAGCGGAAAGACCCGGAACCAGGTGAGCACGGTTCGGTTGAGTCCATATCGGGTGACCAGGGCCAGCGGGCCGATACCGCCGAAGGCACCGTAGAGCAGCAACAGCGGAAAGCCCACCGGGAATTGGGCGGGTTGGAACTGGAACAGAACCCACGCCAAGGCCACCAGAAAAGCCAGGGCCGAATAGGGGATCACATAGCGATACCACCCCTGGTTGCGCCAGGCCAGGCTCACGGCTACGGCCTGGGATGCGGTGACCGTCAGTAGCGCGGCCCAGCCGGGCTTGGCCAGCAGCACAACCGCCGCCAGCAGCGTGGAACAGAAGACCAGGATACCGGTCCAGCGGGCCGATGGGTTTTCCCCGGGATGGGCATTGGCATGGGC
>JBAQGR010000787.1:0-4646 GCA_049287895.1 Desulfatitalea sp. | reverse complement strand
GGTTTATCCCCCCTAAAAGCCCAATCGGATCAGCCCTCAAATATCTCCCAATCTTAGGATCGTAGTACCGGTGGTAGTTGTAATGCAGCCCGGTCTCATTATCGTAGTATTGGCCCGCAAACCGCAGATTGTTTTCAACCGTAGCCACTGTAACATTGGCCTGACCGAAGGGCAAGTAGTCGGCGGCCCAGACGACGGTGCGGGTGGCGTTGGTCATTTTCTGGGGCGTGCCCAGGTGGTCGTTGTGGAAATAATAGACCGCCCCTGCGGCATCGAGCATGGCCAGGGGCTGACCGTTGAGCCAAACATAAGCCTTGACCAGGGTGCCGCCGGCGTCGGTCTCGGCGATGAGCTGGCCGGCCTGGTCGTAGTGGGATATCGCTGTTTGTGAATCCACTGCCTTTTTGGAGCGCTGGCCGTTGCTGCTGTAATCGTAATCGGCCTGATTCGTCAGCAGCGGCGCCGGGCCTCCCAGGGCCGCGATGGTGTTGCCGTCCGCATCGAAGGAATAGGACTTGGCATGCGGTCCGCTGACAGTCCGCAATTTGTTGGTTCCGCTCAGATAAGCGTAAGCGTCCGTGCCCGCGGCATCGGTTTGGCTGAGCCGGTTGCCCACCCGATCATAGGTGTAGCCGATGCTGCCGTAGACGCCGGCGGCGCTGGTCAGCCGGTAATGGTCATCGTAGCCAAAGCTTTGGCTGCGGCTGTTATCCAGGTTGTCGATGATCTGGGCGATGTTGCCCACGTTGTCGGGTGTATAGGTGCGATCCATGATCCCGGTCGCGGCAATGGCGCCCACCTGGTAGTTCTTGTCATATTGCATGGATAGGGCAATACCGTTGCCGAAGGTCAAGGCGCTCATTGGCCCAAAGGGCTTGTAGGTCAAGCCAGAGGCCAGTGTCTGGGTTCCGTTGAGTCGCACGGCGGAGGTCCGGGCCGGGTCAACGGCATCGGGCAGGTATTGGATCGTCTGGCCCGTGGGATAGGTGATCGAGCGCAGGTTGCCGGCGGCATCATAACCGTAGCCGGTAGTAAAGCTGTGAGATCCCACTGTGCGCGCCTGGGAGACCATCCGACCGAAGGCATCATAGCTATACTGCACGCTGCCGCCGGCATCCACTGTGGAGGCCAGGCGGCCCACGAGGTGCTGGCCTGAGCCCGTATCGTAGACATTGGTGACATTCTGGGTGCTGTCCGCGTACAGGATATGGGTGAGGCGGCCCAGGGCATCGTATTGGTGCTCGGTGCTTTTGCCGTTTTGGATCTTGAACCGCAGATGGCCGCCGGTGTCATAGGCATAGGCGGTCATGCCGGTGTCGGGCGAATTGGTCTGCACCAGCCGGCCCAGGTCGTCATACAGATAGGTTGTGGCGTGGCCTTCGGCGTCGGTGACCGCGGTCAAGTTGCCGTGCCAATCGTATTCGTAGCGGGTGATGGCCTGGCCGGATTGCTCCACCTGCTTGATGCGGTTGAACAGATCGTAGCCGTAAATGGTGGTCTTGAGGTTGGCGTCGGTGACCGTTTTGACGTTACCGGCCACATCGTAGCTGTAGACGGTCTCCAGATCGGCAGTGTCGTTGTGGTTGCGGTGATACGTCTTCCAGGGCTTGCCGGGCGATAGATCCAGATTAACCGCTGGGTCGCCGTAATCGTATCCGCGAAAATGGGTCTGGGCGCCCGAGGCCGCATGGATGGAGGCTTCGATGCGCCGGCCCTGGCCGTTGTACGTGTTCGCCATGTAATTGCCGGCCGGATCCGTTACCGTATCCAAAAAGCCTTCCGGGGTGTAGGCGTGGGTCATGGTCCGGCCCACGGCATCGGTGGTGGTTTCCAGTTCGCCCGCCTCGGTGTAGGTGCGGCTTTCGGTCACGCCATTGCGTGTGGTGCTGAGCATCCGGTTGCGGCCGTCGTAAGCGAAGGTGGTAACCACGCCATTGACATCGGTGACGGTGTTCACGTTGCCGGCCGCATCATAGGTGTAGGTGGTGGTGCCCACCAGAGGCAAGCTTTCGGTCAGCTTGTCGCCGGTGTTGGGATCGTAAGTGTAGGAAACCATGTCCTGGGATTCGGGCAGCGGCCCGTCGATGGTCTGCACCTTACCATTAGCTATGTAGGTGTAGGTGGTGACGTATTCGTAGGGCAGCACGGTGTTGGCGGTGTCCAAGGTAAATCCGCGCTCGATCTTGCGGTGAACCTGCCCGGTGGGCGCTTCGTTGGGCACATTGTCGCCGTCATTGTCGTAGTCGAAGATAGTTTGCTTGTCGCCCACGCCGAGTACCGATTCTTCGGTGAGGCTCATTTTGTCGCCGGACTGGGGGTGATAGGTGTAGTAGAAAACCCTCTCTTCGTTCGTCCCAACGGCCTGGATTTCCTTCTGGGGGTAGCCCAAGGCAGTGAAATCGAATGCCTGATCGATACGGCCGTTGGCATATGTGGTTTGAATGACATTGTAGTTTTCATCGTAGGAGTAGCGGTTGGCGCTGTTGCTGCATCCGCTGCCGCAGCCGGTGTTGTTGTCCACCTTGAGAACCCGCTTGATGCCGTCCATGCGGCTGAGGGTATAAGTCTTGGTAATGCCGTCGGCATCGGTGACCGTCACCTGGTTGTCCTGCATCCCCTCGCCGTAGACAAGGGTGAGATCTTCGCCGCTGACGGTTTGGTTGGTGATGGCGCGGCCCTTGGTGTCATAGCTCCAACTGGCCAGGGTACGACCGCTGCGGTTCCTTTTGCCGGTCAGATGGTTGGGGAAATCGGCATTGGTGTAAAGATAGACAAAGCCGGTGCCGTCGGGATAGATCACATCGGTCAGGTTGCCGGCCGCATCGTACTGGTATTGGACCCAGATGCCGTTGGGCACGGCCGTTGTGGCCGGGCCGGTGATCTGGGAAATGCGGCCGTCGCCGTTGTATTCGAAGGTGATGGTGCGGCTGGTGGCCTGGTCGGTGACCGAATGCAGACGGGCCTGGCTGTTATAGGTCAGGACCTTTTGATTGCCCGCCATGTCGGTGATGGAGACAAGGTGGCCGGCGGTGTCGAAGCGGTATTGTGTCCCACCCCGGCGGTGCCATGTATACCCGGATGCATCCGCGGTCACCGTGGTGGCTTCGGTGTACAATCCAGTATAGGTGGTGGTTGCAGTCTTTTTGAAGTAGGCACCGGTGCCATCGACATTCCTGATGAGCAGATCGTACGAAAGGCCGGTGAAAGCCGTTAAGGATGGGCCATAGGTGTGATTCCAGCCGTGGCCCAACGAGGTGGTTGCTCCGTACAGGCTGTTGTAGTAGCGCTTGAGCGCAAAACCATCTATCGCGCCGGGAAAACTGAAATCTTCCTGGCTCTCTTTTTTGGCACCATCCAGAATACTGACGGGGTTGCCGACATCGCTGGTGCAGCATTGTCCTTCCTCGCAGCCGCCTCCCGGCGGAGGGCCTGGAGGAGGAGGTGGGGGCGGAGGCGGCGGGCCACCGCTACTACTACTACTACTACTACCGCCTATGTCGGGGCAGCAAGGTGGATTTTTATATTCGGCAGGATAATTTTCAGCGTAGAATTCCGCAAACTCAGGGCAACCTTTATCTTGACAATAGTGATAAGCATAATGCCCTGGTTCAACGTTCTGCTCACAGCAAATGCCATTGAGCTGTGGATCTGACTCTCTCCATTTTGAACCATCGCAAGTGTAGACAATTGTTTCCCAACAGCAGGCTACCGATAGAGAGGGAGACAAATAGCAAGCCGATACTGACGGCCAATCACTGTAGCTTCGCGTGCATGGCTGAGCGATGATATATTTTTGTATTTTCGCATTGTCTGGAGAGTGGAGCCCAATCTTGATTGTCGTTTCAACCCCTTCGCAGTCGACGACTTTTATCACCGGCTTATCTTCGCAATTTTCTATGGCTTCAGGGGCACAGTACGTGCTGCCGTTGAGCGAACCCGCGCCGCTGACCAACTCGTAACTGATGGCGCACCCTTCGCGCGCATTTAAAACCGACAACTCCTGGCATTCACTGGTGGGCATGTTGTTCTTAAAGTCCAACTTGGGTGCGCCCGCCCAAGCAGGAATACTCATCAAGAAAAGAAGTGCGCCGATGGTTGCGCCCAAAAGAGATCTCGTCGTTTGGCTGGAAGTGGGGTTTATCTTTATTTTCACTTTTAAGTTCTCCGCTGGTTTTGGCAGTGATCCAATACTTTAGTTGGCCTGATCGATTTTGCGCACACGTTTCATCCGGCCGGCGTCATTGTAGTCGAAGCCCAGGCCGGCCGAGGGGGTCACGTGGATATCGACCCACTCGGAGAGACTGCGATTGCCGGCGGCATCGACACACCATACCTCCAAGGCGTTATCTCCTTGGGCCAAAGTCAGATCGATGGACCAGGGACCGGTGCCCTGGGCAATGCGCAGGGCGCCGGCGATCCAAACACTGGTGTCAGGGTCGCGCGTGCCTTGCAGCGGTGCCATGAAATCCGCGGCTGTGTTCTGCGCAGGGCGGGCGTGGATGGTGCCGCTTTGCACCGTGCCGCCGGTAATCGTCGGCTTGGCCGGCGGTTGGGCATCGATGGTAAAGCCGAATCCATAGGCCCGAGAGTTGCCCAGAGTATCGCTTGCAGTCAGCGATACCTGATAGACGCCATCAGCCAAAGGC
>JBAQGR010000786.1:0-3047 GCA_049287895.1 Desulfatitalea sp. | reverse complement strand
TACGCTGGCGCATGCCAAAGAGATGTTAGGGGTTCAATAAGGAGTTTTCTTATGGCCAAACGCCCATGGAAGCCGGGCACGATGATCTACCCGGTGCCGGCCGTGCTGGTCAGTTGCGGTGATGCCCGGCAGGGGTATAATATCATCACCATCGCCTGGACCGGTACGATCTGCAGCGAGCCGCCCATGTGCTACATCTCGGTGCGGCCCGAGCGGTACTCGTATGGCTTGATCAAGGCGAGCGGCGAGTATGTGATCAACTTGACGACCCGGGAGCTGGTCTTTGCCGTGGATTGGTGCGGGGTCAAGTCGGGCCGCGAGGTGGATAAGTTCAAGGAGATGCGTTTAACGCCGGTGCCGGCCCAGAAGGTGGCGGCCCCCCTGATCGCCGAGTCGCCGTTGAACATTGAATGCCGCGTGCGCGAGATCGTGCCCCTGGGCAGCCACGACATGTTCGTCTCCGAGGTGGTGGCCGTCAACGCCGAAGAGAGTTTGATCAATCCCCACACGGGCGCCTTCGTCTTCTCCCAGGCCCAGCCCATCTGCTACTCCCACGGCCGCTACTTCCCTCTGGGGCGCGTCCTGGGAACGTTCGGCTATTCGGTGCGCAAGAAGAAAAAGAGCGCGTCCGCCGGGCCCGGCGGCAAAAGCCGCCGGCCCAAGCGTGGCTGAAATCTCCATGTAAGGCGACTCGCCCATGCCCGCGAAGCAAATACTTTACAACCTGCCGCCGTTTCTGACCGCCGCGCTGTTGGCCGGATTGGCCGTAGCGGCCTTGGCGCGCGGCGGCCGCGCAAAAGGCAACCGACTCTTCGCGTTGTTTTGCTTCCTGGGCAGTCTGCTCTATGTGGATATCCTGATTGCGTTCAACGCGCCCACGCCGCGCCTGGCCCTGGTCACCAGTCGTAGCGCCCATCTGCTGCATCCCTTTTTAATTCCACTGCTCATCCATTTCTTCCATCTCTTTTTGAACATCGGCCGGCGGCGGTGGTTGGTGCGGTTCGCCTATGTTTATGCGGCCGTGACGTCCGCCTGCGCGCCCTGGGGCTGGATCATCGCCGATGTGCGCCGTTTTGACTTTGGCTATTTCGGCCAGGCCGGCCCGCTCTTCTTTCTGACGGCGGTCGGCGCGGCCGCCGCCACCGTCTACAACGCGATCCTCCTCTACCGGGCCATCGCCGCCGAAAAGCACGCCATCCAGAAGAACAAGCTCAAATACGTGTTCATCGGTTTCGGCGCGCTGACGCTGCTCACCAGTCTGACCAGCCTGACGGTCTGGGGGGTGCCGATCTATCCGGCCGGCGCCTTCGGCTTCATCCCGCTGCTCGTCTTCGCGGCCGGTGTTTTCCGTTACGATCTGCTGGACATGGGGCTGCTGATCCGCAAAGGCATTCTCTATGCGACCCTCACGGCGCTGCTGACGGCCGGGTATATTCTCGTCGCCGTCACGCTCCAAACGCTTTTCAAAGAGCTGCGTCTGGGCGACAGCTATCTCTTCCCCCTGGTGCTTGTGGCCGTGATCGTTCTGCTTAGCGGGCCTCTGAAAAACCGGTTGCAGGGCGTCCTGGAGCGCGTCCTGACCAAGGGCCGCTACGACTACCGGCAAACGCTCCGCCATGTCAGCCAGACGATCGCCACGGTACTGGACAAAGCCAAGATTACCCGATTGCTCGAAGAGACGATCATCGACGCCATGCAGGTCCAAAGCTGCCTGCTTTTTCAAGTCGATCCCGTCGATGGCCGCTATCGGGCCGTGGCCCAGGCGGGCCATCGGGTGGCCGCGGCCCAGGGGGCCGTGCTGGCGGCCGACGCCCGTTTGGTTCAATACTTAAACCGCGATGACCGGCCGGTGCTCAAACAGCAACTTTTGGGAGCAAAGCCCGACGGGGTCATAGAGCAGGTGTTGACCCAACTGGTCTGGCTCGGGGGCGAAGTGGCGCTGCCCATGCGTTTTAAGGGAGCGCTCAAGGGGTTCCTGGTGATGGGCGAAAAATATTCCGGAGAGATATTCACCGCGGAAGATATGGATCTGTTGGAACCGTTGTGCCATCAGAGCGCCGTGGCCATCGAAAACGCTCATGCTTATCAGGCGCTGCACAAATTGAACCGCACCCTGGAAGAGCGGGTGGCGGCGCGGACCCAGGATCTGCAAGCCGCCCTGGAAGAAAAGGAGCGCTCCCAGGAGCAGTTGATCCGTTCGGAAAGTCTGGCTGCCATCGGTCTGCTGGTGGCCGGTGTGGCCCACGAGCTGAACAATCCGCTGGCCAGTGTTACCAGTCTGCTCCAGTCCACGGTGGAAGATCTGCGCCAGTGGGACCCGCGCCAGCCCGTGGAGGAAGATTTGATTGACGATCTGGCTTTTGCCGACAAGGAGCTGGCGCGGGCCAAATCCATCGTGGCCAGTCTGCTGGGCCTGGCCCGCCAGACCCAGACCTATGAAGAGTCGGTGGATATGAATCTGGTGGTGCGCGACACCTTGCGGGTGCTGTACAATCAATACAAACACACGCCATTGAATATTGTTCAAGCGCTGGACGAGCGCCTGCCGCTGCTGAGGGGCAATTTCGCCAATCTGGGACAGGTGGTGTTGAACATCATCCAGAACGCCATCCAGGCAGTGGCCGATCCGGATGGTAAGATTGTGCTGACCACGCAATACGACAGCGAGCGGCAACAGGTGATATTCCGTTGCCAGGACAATGGACCGGGCATCGCTGCGGCCATCCGCCACGATGTGTTCAAGCCTTTCTTCACGACCAAGCCGGTGGGGCAGGGCACCGGTCTGGGACTCTATCTTTGTCACCAGATCGTGCAAAAGCACAACGGCACGATTGCCTTGGAAGCGGCGGAACCTCACGGCACGGTGGTCGTCGTGCGGCTGCCGGTCTCGGCGTCCTTGACAACCTTCGGTGGTTGATACTAAAGAGATACCTTTTAGAATAGATGTTAAAAGGAGTTTGCATGCCGATTTACGAATTCAAGTGCCTCAAGTGCCATGAATATGTGGAGATCCTGGTGATGGGCGCCCAAGATAGCCAGGTGGAGAT